>NZ_SRYB01000039.1:0-44492 GCF_004793975.1 Lepagella muris | reverse complement strand
TCTCTAATTATCAATGATATTTATTTTTAACCCTCAAAAAGTGACGAAGTCAGGAAAATAGCGACACAGTCCACACCTGACGGCATGAACTGTGTCGGAATTATAGGTCACGCTCTCGTTACGCGTGATCCGTTGCGGATTGGTTTCTTCAGATTGATTTCTTGCCCCAATAGGTGGTGCCTTTTATTCCGGCGAATACTATTGTAGCCCTTCGGTCTGCATTCTCCCAGTCGCACTCACGCTTCAGGTAAAGCTCCGTTTCGCCTACGGTCAGGATGCCGTTTGTGGCATCGAAATTCCAGTCGGCACCATCCCAGCTACCGCCGGATACTTTATGGTCGGCGGTAAGGGTCATATTTGCCGACTCTTTCATGACGGCGTAGGCATAGCTGAGGTCTATCAGTTCCCAGTTGCCGATCAGTTCCTCCTCGGCAATCGCGAGCTGCGGCACATTGCCGTAGCGTTCGGGCATCACGAGAGGCCATCCCTCCTTTGTCCAGACGATTGAACGGACGTGACCCATCATGAGAGCGTTGCTGAACTCGTTGCCGTTGTAGTTGGCGGGGAAACGTGCCTGAGATGCATAGAACCAGTTGCCTTCTCCGTCGTTAAACACGGTGCAGTGTGAGAATCCCACCCATCCGGGGGAATTATTGAAGCGGTAGGGATGAGTGACGATAGGATATGCGTCGCCACCTACTTCGGTTATGTTGGTGCCATTCATGTCGAGATACGGACCATCAATGTTGCGGGAGCGTGCCACACGTGTGTTGTAGGGTACGTCAAGACCGTCGTATGCGAGGAAGAGATAGTAGTAGCCGTCGCGGTAGATTACCTCCGGACCCTCGGAAGCCTGCCAGCGGTTCCCCATCTGACGGGTTGCAATCAGCTTGCCATAGTTGGCGATCTCGGCATCCGTGCCCCAGCAGTTGCCGAGCTCGGCAGCCACCTTACCCGTGGCGGGGTCGAGTTTCACAGCGGCAATACCACAGTTCCATGATCCATATATCATCCAATGCTCACCACTTTCAGTGATAATAACGGAGGGGTCGATTGCATTAAACTTATAGTAGCAGTTAGCCCAGTCGGTGGGGGAGACATGGAAATCAAGACCCTTGTCGGAAGAGTTGGTGATAACGTAGCCCTTGTCTTCCCATCCGTCGTTGTTAGCGGGATTGGTATTCTCCATCATTCCGATGAAGGCACGTTCACCCCAAGAGTTGTCGCCGTCAATAAGACCGGGCACGACAATGGAATAGTACATGCGGTAGAGATCATCCTTCACTTTCACCACAGATGGAGCCCAATATCCGAATGTGTTCACGTCGGGGTTGGCGGTGGGAAGCCCCATCCCTTCGCGAATCTCATTTAGCTTAGGCACCACCCATTCCGGGAGAGCCGGCATTGTGCCGCCGAGATATTCCCAGTTGATGAGGTCTTTCGAGCGACGACCGTGGAAGTGACCACCCTCGACATGAGCGTTGCCGTATGATGCGTCAGTCTGATACATGTAGAAATATCCATCATTAGCCATCATTACGGAAGGGTCGTGCACGTTGGCGAGGTTCCATTGGTCGCGGCTACTCCATCCGGATAGCTCCACGTAGTAGTCGGGATATTTTGGTCCGCGATAGTTTGCGAGCTGTTCTTCAAGAGTGCCCTCTCCGGTGGTGAATACGAAGTCTTGCGAATATATCACGTTCCCCTTGTATTCATTCATGAAAGCACGCACGTGGTAGTCAGTGCCGGGGGCAAGGTCGGTGATGGTCACCTTGATGGTGTCGCCGCTTACTGTGCCCTCATATACACTGCCGTAAATTGTGGGATTCGGAGTTTCCGATATCACATAGCCGGCTTTCGTATAGCGGCTGTCGCTCTTCTGATGGAAAAGAGCGGCAAATGAGGCGTAGGTGCCGCCTGATTCCAGAGTGGTCGGCATCTCAATCACTATCCCCTCACCCTCCGGATAGGAGATGGTGTCGTCATCGCTGCAGGCCCCTGTGAAGAGGAGACCTGCCGCGAAAGCGAAATATACGTATTTTGTCAGTTTCATTGTGAACTTATATTTTAGATTTGAGAAAGAGAATAGTAATTCCTCATTACATCTCCCAACCCGGAGTCTGCGGCAATTTTGCTTTCAGTGTCTCGCTGTGAGGGATAGGGATATAGTAGTTTTTCGGGCTGTTGAACACTCTGACGGGATACGTGTCGGCGGGACCGTAGGTGAACACATTGGCAGCCTCCGGATTCACGGTCACACCATAGAGGTTGTAGACCTGCTTATAATAAGGCTCGTTCTTCTCGGAAGCCTGAGTCTTACCCTCGAAGAGTTTCCAGCGACGTTCGTCGAAGAAACGGTGGTCTTCAAAGCAAAGTTCGATGCGGCGTTCGTTGCGGATACGCTCGCGGAGAGTAGCCTGATCCATACCGGAATAAGCGGGCATCCCTACGCGGGAACGCAACTCATTGATGTATTTGTAAGCCTCAGAAATGTTTCCAGCCTCATTGAAAGCCTCTGCTGCATTGAGAAGCATTTCACCATAGCGGAAGATCGGGCAGGCGTGGCGGGAGTTTGTCGGGCTGCTCCAAGAGATGTTGTTGACAAATTTCTTGGTGTAGTATCCGGTCATAGTTCCTCCGTGCAGAGCCTGATAGTCTATGCCTGTGCCGAAAGTCACGTCAATCATACGCTCCTCATTAGTGTATGCATCGCCCCAGATACTTCCGTGGTGGAAGATGGTCTGTTCAAGACGCGGGTCGCGGTTGGCATACGGGTTCTGCGGGTCGTATGTGGGGTCTTTGTCGATTGGAAGACCGTTGATGGTCTCGTAGGAATCAACGAGGTTCTGGGTCGGGTTGGTACGGGCGTATGAACTTGCATTACCCTGGAATCCCACAGGCGCGAGACATTCCTCGATCACACGAGTGGTCCATACGGAACGGCTGAGGATATACTCGTTGTTGAGCACCGGATTATCCACGAAGCACTGATAATAGTTCTCGTTGGGATCATCATCCGGAGTGCGGTAAAGACGATAGGGATTGCTCTGCTGGCTGTTCTTGGTGAAGAAATCCTGACAAGCCTTTGCAGCCTCAGCCCACCATTCCGTGTTGTTGTTGGGATTGTGGAGCGGAGAAGCGCGATACAAGAGGGCACGCGCTTTGAGAGCATAGGCGGCAGCACCGTTGATGCGTCCCCAGTTCTCCTCCTCGTTGCTATAGCGGAAGGGGAGATTGTCCTTATACTTGTCACACTCGTCAGCCACCCATTTCAGCACGTCGGCACATGGGGTGCGTCCGGGGATTGTGGATGCCGGATCGAGGATGATGGGGGTGCCGTTCTCATCATCGCCGACGATAGGCACATCACCAAACCATTGTGCCAAGTCGAAGTGGAGGATAGCGCGGAGCACCTGAGCCTCAGCCACCCAACGGTCATAGAGGCGGTTGTCGTCGCCCGGTTTCTCGCTGTTGCCTATCACGGAAGGCTTTGCATTCAGAATGAACTGGTTGCAGCCTCGTATGCCGGGATAGTCGCGTTTCCAGTAATAAGTGGAGTAGAAGTGGTTGTTGGCAGTGAATCCATCGTTGACAACAGAGTGGTAGTAATGACCACTCCAATAAGATATGGAGTTGTCGGTCATGTTGTCGCGTGAGCCGTTCTGAAGGTCACCCGAGTTGTAGGGGGCGAAAGCGTCAGGGAGGTAATCATAAAGGCGGGCGAGGAAGCCACGTGTCATGTCATAGTCGTTGAAGACATTCGTGGCCTGCTGCGTGAGGTCGACTTCCTTGTCGAGATAATCGCTGCAGGAGGCTGCCCCCAAAGAGAGGGCTGCCACTGCGGCTATTGATAATATTTTGTGTTTCATTTTATGCAAATTGATAGATTAGAAGGTTACGTTGACACCGAAGTTGAAGATACGGGTCTTAGGATACCACCAGCAGTAAGACATAGGCTTCTCGGGGTCCATTCCTTTGGGGAGGTGGCTCCAGTTGAAGAGGTTGTAACCGCTGAAGTAGAAACGGCATTTGCTCATGTGGATTTTCGAGATAAGTTTCTCTGGAAGGGAGTAACCGATTTCGATGTTGCGGAGGCTGAGATAGTCGCCGTTCATGATCCAGATGTCGTTCTGATATGTGCGTGTGTCGCGGTTTGAGTCGATGTTGTTGAACCCACCGTAGACGGGACGCGGATATTTCGCATTGATGTTGCGGGGATCAGTCGGGTCGTCAGTGTAGTAACCCCAAGCGTTGACCACCTCGTGTGTGCCCATGTTTGACCAGCCGGAGAAGGATGCCGCCGGAGATACGAATACCGAGCGGTTGAGGTAAGCAGTCAGCACGGCACGGACGTCAAAACCGGCATATCCTACGTTGACAGCGACAGAGGGTGTGAGTTCCGGCATGATAGTGTAGCCGATGGGAGCCATGTCGCGTTCGTCGATCATACGGTCGCCGTTGAGGTCCTTGAAGACTGCGGTGCCGAGTGGCTGGTTGCCTGCCGATGCGGAGTTGTAGGGATATTTGTGGGGGTTGGCGATTGCATCAGCCTGGCTGGTGGCGATCAGATCGGGATCTGATGCCCACTGCACGAACTGATACTGGTTCCAACCGCCGACAGTGCCGTTGAACGCACCCTCGTATAGCTGCTGTACTGAAGTCTGCTCGAAAATCGGGCGTCCGGTCTTACGCTGCCATTCCACGAGTGGTTCGGTCTCGTCCATCTCGGTGATCTTGTTGCGGTTCCAGGAGAGCTGACCCTCGATTGAATAGTTGACGCGTCCGATTCTGTTGGCATGACCGATCACGAGCTCAAGACCCTTGCTCTCAACCTTGCCGTAGGAGTCTTTCGCGTAGGTTATACCGATGATGTCGGGGATTGTGGATCTCTCGACGAGGATATTGCTACGCCATTCCTTGAAGATATCAAACGAACCGTAGAGTCTTCTGTGCCAGAAATCCCAGTCAAGACCGATGTTGACCATCTTTGAGATCTCCCATTTGCTATTGGGGTTTCCTGCGATGCTCTCTATGATACCCGGCACCCATGTTGCGTTATGACCGAAGCCGTAACCGTTGTTGGATGCAAAGATCGACTGATAGGGATAGCGTCCTGCGCCTGTATCGCTCATACCAGCCTTACCGTAGGATGCACGGAGTTTGAGAAGATCGATGTTGGGATTTCTCAGGAAGCTCTCCTGCGATGCCACCCATCCGAGAGAAGCACCCCAGAATGTGCCCCATCTGTCATCCGGAGCGAAGTTGTCGTTACCCATGCGTGAGATATTACCCGACACGATATAACGGTTGTCGAATACGTAGGTTGCCTGTCCGTTCCAAGAGAGGAAACGGTCGGAAGAATACTGAGAGTTGTCGGTGTTTGCCTCTCTCACATTCAGACGCTGCTGATACGTGCGGATGAAGGCGTTAGCATCGATATGATGCTTGCCGAAGTCGCGGTTGTACTTGAAACCAAACCGGAAATTGAGTGTCCATGAGTTGGCACGCTCGTTGGCAGTCGGGTTGGTAAGCTCTGAATATGTGGTGGTCTGAGTCAGGGTGAAATCTTCCGGCTTGGTCACGTCCATATTCATGTAGTCATACGAATATGTGTTGATTGAGTTGTACTGCGACGACTGGAACACGTCGAAGGCATCGAAGCTGACAACGAGGTTAGCCTCCAGACCCTTTGTGATTGGGTCGAGCAGACCGGTCACTTCAGCTGTAGAGTAGAGGTTGCGTCGGCGGTTCTTCTCCTGACCTGCGGAACCGAGCAGACGGGCAGGGTTCTGTGCGGTGGTTGAGGAGTAGATATGACCGTCGGGAGTGTAGACAGGCTCCATCGGGTTAGCCTCCACAGCACCGAATGTGGTGAGGTTGAACACGCCTGTGGTCGGCTGGTTGATGTTGTCGATACGTCCACCGAGATCGAGACCTACACGGAGGTATTTGTTGACATTGATGTCGAGGTTCGAGCGTAGATTCCAGCGGTTGAGCACGTGCTGCATGGTGTAGCGGTCCATCATGTTAGTCCAGTCGCTGTTCCACATACCCTCCTGACGGAGATAGGAGAACGACACGTAGTAGCGTGCGCGGTTGTTGCCACCTGAGATCTGAAGGTTGGTCTTCAATACTGGTGCCGTCTCACGATAGAGCTGGTCAAACCAGTTGGTGTTGAAGTAGCGGTACCTATCCATCCCTTCGAGAGTCTCGCCGTTGCATACGCGACGATATTTCTCAATTACGTCTGCCGAATACATCGGTTCCTGACCGGAGAGATAACGCACCTGATTGCGGGTGAGAGCCATGTTGTAGGAATCCTGCGACTCCATCTTGTTGGAGAGGGTCTGGAAACCTACCTCCTGAGTGAAGTCGATGCGTGTCTTTCCCGACTCACCACGTTTTGTGGTGACGAGAATCACACCGTTTGCACCACGCATACCATAGAGGGCAGTGGCAGCGGCATCCTTCAGCACGGTTATTGTCTCGATCGGGAATGCGTCGAGGAATGAGAGGTCGCGCTCCACGTTGTCGACAATCACGAGCGGATTACGGGCAGATGTGTTCATTGTACGGATACCGCGCACATACATCTGGGTCTCAGTCCAACCCGGTTCAGACGACCATTCGTAGGTTGAAACGCCCGGAAGAACCGAGTTGAATGCGTTCTGAAGCACGGTCACGGGGTAACGCTGCAGCTCCTCGCCTGTCACGACTGAACGGGAGTCAGTGAGGAATTTCTTCTTCTGCTCGTTGAACGCCACGGGAGCTTCATGGGAGTAGGGGTCGGAATCAGGCTGGAGCACAATTGTGATCGGTGAGCTGAAATCCTCCACCGGCATTACACTTGCCAGGTATCCCACGCATTTCGCATTTACTTCATCATCGTAGTTGGCGTCTTTGATTGAAAATTCGCCATTCTCGTCGGTGAAGACAATCTTGCTCTGTTCGGCGAGATTCACTACCGCGCCGGGGATGGGGTTCCCTTCCGGGTCAACCACCTTGCCTTTAAGGGTATTGCCGGTCACGGCAGCCAAGGCTGTCATTCCGCTGCCAGCGATGAAGGCGGAAGCCAGCACGAGCTTACCCTTGTTTGACATATATTCTATGATGTTATTCATTTCGTTCGAATTTTTCAGAATTTGAAGAAGTTAAGGTTCACCATCCCGGATTGTTCTCGAGTCCGGTTTTCCATACCTCGGTTTCGGGGATAGGATAGAGATACATCTTGGCGTCAAACACACGCTGTTGAGCCACCTTTCGGCTTACCGAGCCATCCATAGCCACGTTGATACCGTAGATAGGACGGGCAAGAGCCTCTACAGCCACGTTCCAGCGGCGCACGTCCCAAGAGCGGTGCTCCTCGAAAGCGAATTCCACGGTGCGCTCCTTATGGATGAAGTTGCGCATTGCATCTTTGCTTGCGAGATCGGCACGGTCTTTCACAGAGCCGGCTATTCCGGCGCGGGTACGCACGCGGTCAAGCATGTCGTAAACCTCCTGACAGGGACCGTTCAGCTCATTCATCGCCTCAGCATAGTTCATGAGAATCTCGGCATAGCGGATGATGGTCCAGGGACGGAGAGCGGAGCCGCCGTGGTTGCTTGAGAGGATTGTGGCGGGGATATACTTGCGCATATAATATCCGGTCGGGGTGGCGTTAGCATTACCTGTCGGGTTGTCAGCCATTCCGGGGCGCACATCGATTGTGCTGTTTTCGCGCATGGTTCCCCAGGGTGTGCCCTGATAGAGAATTGTGGCGGCGAGACGCGGGTCGCGGTTGCTCCACATATCGGCGTCGTTATATCCGCTTGCCGCATTTATGGTGGGGCAGGCTGCGCCGTTGCCATAGACGGGTGCACCGGTCGCGTCATATTGAGCGAAGGGGGAGCTTCCGTCTGCCATGTCATACATGTCGACAAGGTTCTGAGAGGGGCAGTTGCCACCGCGACCACCTTCACCTACAGGGGTGTCGGCTGCGATATTTCCCCAGCCGATTGCCGGATCATTGCGGAAGAGGATAGTCTCGTTGTTTGAGCCGGAATAGGTTGAGTATAGCACGGCGTTGCCGTAGTTGTCGGATGCAGAGATATTCTCCTGAGCGAAGAGACCGAACATGCTGCCGTAGTCATCCATGAAGCTCTTTGCTGCATCGGCAGCATCCTGCCATGTGATTCCGCTCTCTGCTGCATAGCGGGGTGATGCCATGTAGAGCTTGATGCGGGCGGCGAGGGCACGTGCAGCAGGCTGGGAGAGGCGTCCGGCACGCTGGGTGGTCCATGCATTATCCTTGTCGAGAAGATCAGCCTCACACTCGGCGAGTTCCTTAAGGATGAAGTCTACCACATATTCCTTTGTGGTCGGGCGTTTCGTGTAGGGAGTGATCATATCCTGATCAGGAGATAGCACGGTAGTGATGATAGGCAGCGGACCGTAGCGCAGGAACATCTCCCAATAGAAGAATGCCCTGAAGAAACGGGCTTCGGCAGTGAAATTCTTCACGTATCCGGCATGCACCTCATCGGAGTTCTTGGGGTTCTTCGGCACCTCGTTGATGTGAGCGAGCACCCAGTTAGCTTTTCTTATGCCACGGTAGCGTGATTCCCATGTGTCGATCAGTTCGGCATAACCGCCTCCGCCGTAGTAGTTGCCGATATTGAACGTTGTGCGAGTCCCGGCAGTTGCGTAAGAAGTCTGAGCGAGATCGGTGGCGGCATCAAGCCAAGAGTCGTTGACTCTCAGTGCGCCGTGGCGGAGGAAGTTGTAGGTGTCGTAGTGGAACTCCTCAAATAGGTTCCAGTCGGCGAGCACCTTCTCTTCGGTCAGTTCGTTGGATGGCTGCTTGTCGAGGAAGTCGCTGCACGAAGAGAGAGTCGCACCGCAACCTGCTAAAAGAGCCACCGCTATATATTTTAATGTCTTTTTCATTGATTCAGAGTTGGGTTAGAATTGGATATTGACACCGAAGTTCACGGTCTTGCAGATGGGATAACGGTTAGAACCGTTGCTCTCCGGGTCGGTCAGACCATCGAGGTGATCCCATGTCACGAGGTTGTTGGCGTTGACGAAGAAACGGCACTGGCTCATATAGACATGTTTGATCCATTTCTCCGGGAGTGAGTATGAAAGCTCGATATTCTTCAGACGCAGGAACGAGCCGTTCTTAAGGAAGAAGGAGTTCTGACGCTGGTTGTGGTCGCCGTAGCTGTCATAATGGAGGAGAGGATACTTTGCGTTGGCGAGGTTCTCAGCCTCAGAGCGTGCGGGATTCCAGCGGTCGAGATGATGCTCCTTTACCTTACCGCCTGCCACGAAGGCATACATTGACTCTGCATCATAGTAGCGGCTCACGTGGTCAACACCTTGGAACATTATGCTGAAACCGATACCTTTCCATTCAGCACCCAATGTGAGGGCGTAAGTGTTTTCCGGTATGTCGGAATAGCCGATGAAAGTCTCGTCGCGATCGTCGATGAAACCGTCGCCGTTCATGTCGCGGTATTTGAGGTCGCCCACTTTCACTGTGCCGAAAGTTGAGGTCGGGAGTTTACCTCCGTCGATGTCAGCCTGAGTCACAAACCCGTCGGCAACGAGACCGAAGTATTGGTTGATGACATGACCCTCACGCTTTCGGTAGTCAGTCTTGTTGGCAGGCTCATCCATCTCCGTAATCTTATTCTTGGCATGAGAGTAGGTTCCGCTGATGTTGTATTTGAAATCCGGACCGATCTTGTTGCTGTAGTGAAGCTCGATTTCGAAACCTTTGTTGGTTGTCTTGCCGAGGTTTCCTGCTGCGGATGTCACACCGAACCATAGCGGACGGGTGAGATATTCGGTGAGGATGTCGTTACGTTTCTCCCAGAAGAAATCGATGTTTCCGGAGAGAGAGCTGTTGAGGAATCCGAACTCAAGACCCACATTGTATTTGTGGGCACGTTCCCATGTCACTCCGTAGTTGGGATACTGTTGCTCGTAGATACCGGTTATACCGGTGTTGCCGAAGTAGTAGTCATTGCCGATCTGCGACCATTTCTGCTCGTAGAGGAATCGCTGACGCACTCCGTTCACCTGATATACGTCGTTACCTACCTGACCGTAGCTTGCACGGAGCTTAAGGTTGCTTAGCCAGTCGGCAGTGCTTTCCATGAATTTCTCCTGCGTGATACGCCAGCCTGCTGAGAATGAGGGGAAGAAGCCGAAACGTTTTTGCTTTGCGAAGTTCTCCGAACCGTTGTATCCGGCGTTGAACTCGAAGAGATAGCGTCCGTCATAAGCGTAAGTCACACGACCTACGACACCCTGATAGCGGCGGGCAAGATCGCTGTTGTAGCGGTAGTCGTTCTGCATGTATAGAGCCATTGCAGTCACCTCGTGGAGGTCGTTGAAGGTGCGGTTGTAGTTCACCTGTGCCTCCATGTAGAGTTTGTAGATGCTGTTGCTTGAGCGTGAGTTGCTGAGCTGCGTGTCGGTATTGAAGCGGTTATACGCCTCAATCTTATCGTAGTTCTCACGGTCGTTGAGCTCGTAGGTTGCGAAGTTCTTCGAGTATGTGGTGCGATGGTAGCTCTCGTAGTCGAAACTCATCATTGCGCGGGCGGAGAGACCCGGAGTGAGCCAGTCCATCTTGTAGTCGGCGATGAAGTTTGTCTCGTTGACGGTGTTGACAGCCTTGTAGTAGCCGCCCTCGGCGAGTGTGGCGTAGACGTTGCTCTGATACTGGGAGCTGCCGCCGTAGAGAGTCTTCATCTCGTCGCCGTTCTGCACCTGATATGCTATCGGGAATAGCCAGCCTGGAGTGTGGTTGAGCTGATAGAAGACGTTGCTGAAGTTGTCTCTCTCGTCGGAGTTGGGACCGCGACGCTCCTCGAAGCGTGTGCCGAAGTTGACGGAGAGCTGGAGGTCTTTTGTCAGGAAGAAGTCGGCGTTCGCACGGAAACCATAACGCTTGTAGTTGAGCGATGATGAGTTGCCGTAGGGGTCGTTTGAGAGGTTCTTGAAGAGAGATTCCTGGTCATAGTATTCAAGAGAAGCATAGTAGCGCATTCTCTTTGTGCCGCCGCGCACGCTTGCGTTGTAACGCTGCGAGGGTGCTGATGAACGGAGAATCTCGTCATACCAGTCTACATTAGGGTAGAGTAGTGCATCTACGCCGCTGAGCTGACCGTTGACAGATTTCTGATACATGTCGAGGTCGGAAGCGGAGAACTGGGAGGGGAGACCATCGTTGGCAAGAGCCTCCTCAAGAAGAGATACAGATTCGTAGGAGTTGAGGTATGTGTCTTTTCTTGTCGGGGTCTGGAACTGCCAGGAGGCGGTCAGGTTGACGATAGGTTTCTGCTCCTTACCACGTTTTGTGGTGATGAGCATGACGCCGTTTGCACCACGCACACCATATACGGCAGTTGCGGATGCGTCTTTCAATACAGAGATAGTCTCGATGTCGTCGGGAGCGATCTGCGAGAAGCTACGCTCGATACCGTCGACGAGGATAAGCGGCTGGGCATCGCCTGCGAATGTGGCACGACCACGGATGTAGATTGAGGCGTCGTCTGCACCCGGAGCACCGGAGGTCTGCGACGTGATCACGCCCGGAATCTTACCGGTGATAGCCTGTGAGAGGTTGGCGGAGGGAGTCTCGAGGAGGTCGCCGGAGTTCACCTGTGAGATGGCACCCACAACGGATTCCTTCTTCTGCTGACCGTAGCCTACAACGACTACCTCATTAAGAAGCGAGGATTCCTCCTGAAGAGTGACGTTCACTTCCTTCAGACCTTTTATGGGCACTTCCTGAGTGGCATAGCCCACGTATGAGATCACCAGCACAGCTTTCTTGGCATCATTCACATTGAGCTGGAAGAAGCCGTCAATATCAGTGGCGGTGCCGTTGGTGGTTCCTTTCTCTATTACTGTTGCGCCTATCAGCGGTTCTCCGGAGGCGTCAATGACGGTGCCCTTCACAATGTCGGCGGCTGCCGGGAAGACTGCCATAGCCAACATGAGAACCGGGAGGAGGAGGCGGAGCGAGATGCTCCGCCGTCCTTCGGCTTTAAAGTGTTGATTGTTCATTATGATGTCTTGTTAGATTTTAAAGTTAACGATTATTGAGCGTTAGCCCAAGGATAGTAGCCCACTTTTGAAAACTCCAGCCAAGCCAGTTCGCAAGTGAAGAACAGACCGATAGGAGATGTGAGTTCTTTGGCTGAGAATTTGTAGTCAGGCATCTGGCGCCCGTCGGCAGTGGTCTGGCGGCAGAGCATGTCAAGCTTACCATTGTTATAGTTGAAAAGAATTTTGACTTTTGCGTCCTTCATATCAGCCACGTAGTTGTCCCAGTCGAAAGTCTGCTCCATCGTGGTGTTTCCACCATCGAAGCTTGCACCCCATCCGAAGGCGTCGGAACGGAGCACAAAGTTTTCGGCATATCCGTCTTCACCAACCCAAGGACCATTAGAGCAGACGAGTAGCCAGTTGTTCCAGTTGCCACCATTTCCGAGAGTGTGATTCACAAATTCCACACCCCAGTTCTTGAAGTTACCTTCGAACTTATTGTTGGGAGAATGGGCAGACCACCAAGGCGTAGAGCAGTCAGTAAGACCTGTCACCATTTCGCCCGGTTTGTAGGTCTTGCCTACGAATACAGTCTCCGGATTGATGAGGAGGTGAGAGCCTTCGCAGGTGAGGAATGTGCCAAGCACGTCGCTCTCCACGCCCTCTACCTTTATTGAGTAGTTGCGCTGTACGCCCGATTCAGCTGTCACTAATGCTGTGACATTTACATCCGTACCGACACGTGTGATGTCAAGCGATACGAACGCACCATCCATTTCCGACATGAACGTGCCCCAGTCGAAGTCGTGCTTGATGTTCTCGCCGTTATAGTTGCTGCCCCATCCGAAGGCATCGGCACGCAAGTATAGGTATTCTGCATATCCGTCTCCGCCTCGTTCAGCACCTGTAGTGAGCACAAGAGCCCAGTTACACCAGTTGTCGGTCTTTCCGGTGTTGTAATTGTAGAAGTCGTAATGGATTGTGCCGTCTCCGGTAAGGTTCACATAGTCGGACCATGTGCTCCAGAACCCTGTTGAGTTGTCTTCTGCACCGAGGAGCACCCATGTGCTGAGATCCGGACCCTCGTCACCACCACCGTTGTTGACGTTGGGACGAGCTGTCTCTTTTGCGGTCACTATATTGCGATACACCTTCAGATCATCAATAAGCCAGCGTGAGGAATTGTCGGCACCTCCGACACTCATTGTCGGGACATTGTTGACAAACTTGACAATCTTGGAGCAATCGAAGTTATCAACAATCTTGCTGACCTTACGGTCGCCGTCTACATACCATTCATAGCCGTCGTTGCTTATCACGACAGCCACGTAGTGCCATTCGCCGGGCTTCAGATATCCGGTGGTGATTTGTGACGGATCATTCTCTATCCATTCGCCATCGGCAGCCTCATAGACGAAGCCTCCGTTTGCATTAAGAGAGAAAGAGCCGTTGCCGGTCTCGTTCTCAAATCGGAGAAGAGATCCGTCAAGATTCTGGGGCATGGCTATTTCGTTGCCCTCTTCATCGGCTTCCGTCACGATGGGCTGCATCATCCAGAACGTGAAAGATGCCCCCTTCTGCAAGGTCACTTTTGCAAGAGGATTGGAAATAGTCATGAATCCATTGTTCAGTTCGAGCACATTGCCTTTGAACTCATCCTCCACAATCGTCGGAGGAAGAGTCCCCGGTGTGTTGGTGAAAAGTTTGAAAGCCGAAAGGCCTTCCGCACCTTCGACAGGTTCAAAATCAAAAGACGCAACGTTCTCCAATGTCGGCACCACTTGGTTGCCGGCAGGGGGGTCTTGTTTACCCCAGTCGTCGCATGAAGTTGCTGCGACAAGCAGAACAGCAAGGGTTGCCGTTGGCATCCATTTTTCTGTCTTCATGATGATATTAGGTTGTTATAATAGGTTAATTATTTCTCTGTTTGAATAGGTTTTGTATACTTTCGGGTAGATTCCCGGCATTATCGGTCGCAAAATTAGGACTTTTCGCGTGCGTATTAGGTGGACAATCTGACAAAGGTGGTGGATAATCCGATTCATATACAATTTTTATGTTTTTAGATGTTTCTTTTATTGTTGTCTTTCAGTCATAATGAGGGTTGGATGGACTCATTTGTCATTCTCTCTCAACAGGGTGCTTGGATTGACCCCGAATTGCTTCGTGAAGCATCGGGTGAAGTATTTGGAGTCGTTAAATCCTACCTGGAATGCTATCTCCGAGACGTTCATGTTGCGGGTGACGCGGTTCTGGAGAATGAGTTCGTGGGCAAGTTTCAGACGGTATGTGCGGATCAACTGGTTCGCACTCTGTCCCATCAGGCTCTGTAGTTTCTTGTTGAGAAGGCTACGGCTGACGCCCAGGGCTTCGGCAAATTCGCCTACGTCGTAATAGGAGTTGGAGTAGTTGTTTCTCAATACCTCCATCACTTTGTCGACAAATTTCTTATCACGGCTCTCCTCGTTTATCTCAAGATGTTCCACCTCCATGTCCGACATGAAGCGACGTTGGTAGCGTTGCTTGTTGGCAAGGATATTGCTTATTCGTGCGAGGAGCATATCCTCGTCGAAGGGTTTCAGTATGTAGTCGTCCACGCCCCGTCGGTAGCCCTCCATGCGTGATTCCTGTGAGGTCTTTGCGGTCAGCATGACAAACGGGATATGGGAGATTGCGAAATTCTCCTTCACCTTAGATGCAAGCTCCAGACCATCCATCCCCGGCATCATGAGGTCGCTGATGATGAAATCCACGTCTTTAGTGAGAAGCAGATGCAGCGCCTCCTCTCCATCGGCAGCCTCCTCCACAAGATAATGGTCAGACAGCACCGAGCGCATGAATGCGCGCATGTCGTCGTTATCCTCTACGACAAGCACTGTCTTCTGACGACCGTCGGAGGTGTCTCCTGCAAATTCCGCGCTGTCATTGTTCAAGGCGATGGCAGATGTGGACACCGCAGACTCTACCTCGGCATTGTCTATGGGTATAAGCACGCGGAAGGAGCATCCGTCGCCGTGATTATTGCGTGCCGTGATTGTGCCGCCGTAAAGTTCCACAAGCCGACGGCAGAGATATAGACCTATGCCGCTGTCGGATGCGCCTATGAGCGGATATTTTATCTGGCTGCTCCCCTGGTAGAAATGGTCAAACACCTTGCTGATGTCTTCCTCCTTTATGCCGCATCCGTTGTCGCTGACGCAGAGGTAGAACATATCCTTCCCTCCGCTGCATTGCTGACTACGGAATGTGGAGATGTAGATTCTTACGCAACCGTTGTCGGGGGTAAACTTTATGGCATTGCCAAGAAGATTGGTGACCACCTTCCGCATGGCGTCCTCATTGAAGTCAAAGATAGGGTGGGGAAGATGATAGATGGTCTTCATCTGTATACCTCTCTCTTCGGCATACGCCTCGAATGGTTTGATGATGTCTTCCATCAGTTCGCGGATATTGCCACGCTTCGTGACAGCTTCCATTTTCCCGGATTCAATCTTCCGGAAATCCATCAGCTGGTTGATGAGCGACAGAAGGTAGCGTGAGTTCTTCTCCACGAAATTCAATTGCTCAATCACTTTCGGGTTTGTGCTCAGCTTCAAAGCCCTCTCTATCGGTCCGATTATAAGGGTGATAGGGGTGCGGAACTCATGTGTTATGTTGGTGAAGAAGGATATCCTGTCGGCGGTCAGCTTCTGCACTTTCCCTGCCATTTCTGCCAGCTGGGTCTTCTGCTTCACTATCTGCTCGTTGCGCAAGATAAGCTCCCTGTTCTGTGTGGCAAGCTCCATTGCATGAGTCTCGATGAGGGATTTCTGTTCGCTTATCTCCTTCACACCTTCGTTGACGGCGGTTTTCAGTTGGTTGCGTTGGCGGGTCAGGTCGCTCACCCTCCAGCGGTATATTGCCCACACGCATCCGGCTATCGCCACCGACACAAGGAGCAGGAACCACCATCTCCGGTAGAAATTCGGCGTCACGCATATATCAAAGCGGGATACCGGTACGCTATCTATCGATTGCCCATCGCTCACGTACTTCACCTCCAGGGAGTATTCTCCGGGCGCAAGGTTCATGTAGGTCACGCTGTGACGTCCGGGATGAAGGGTATTCCAATCATTATCATACCCTTTCATACGGTAATAATATCTTCCGTTCTTTCCTCCGGCATAATCGAATGCGGAGAATCCTATCTCAAACGAGCGGTCGTTCTCGGAAAGCTCCATTGCATCAGTATACCCATGCAGACGGTGATTGTCAACAGTGAAGAAGGTGAATCTCACCGGGAAGATCTTGCTTATTTTTGATAGCGACAGACCCTTTACTGCCACCAGCCCGTCAACGCTGCCAAAGAGAATGTCACCGTTGGCAAGACGTCGGTAGGCGTTCCAGTAGAATTGCTCGGTGTCGAGACCATTGTTGATCCCGAAGTTAATGAAGTGGTTTTCCGGCGTCATGCATGATAGCCCGTGATAAGTGGCAATCCAGAGATTACCTTGCTTATCGTCGGCGAGTCCATGCACCACATCGTTGGGCAAACCGTCGGTGGTGTTGTAGTTGATGAATTTATCCTCCCCATTATGGCTCTCATACCGATAGATTCCGTTGCCGTTGGTGCCTACCCAGATATTGCCGTTCTCAGTAAGGGTGATGCAATTCACTTTCTCCTTGATATTGGATTCCGGATTATCAAACTTATATTGGAAGTGCTTGTAGCTGAAACTTCCTTTGCCGCATCCTTCTTTTAGATTCACTATCAGTAATCCTTCGAGACTTCCCATAAGCAGGCGTCCGTCGGGTGCTATAGCTACGGCGACACTTCCCGGCATTTTATCGGCATCCTTGAACGGCACTTTCAGGCTTTCATCCTCCGGATTGTAGATGAAGATGCCGGAGTTCGCACCAATCCAGATGAGATTGTTATATGGGTCGTAGGCGATTGCACCTATGTGGTCAAGATGTCTGCCGTCAGGTCCGGTGTTAATGATTCTCAGCACTTTTGACGGATTGCTTCTGTCGAACATACAGAGACCGCCACCCCATGTGCCTACCCAGAGATGTCCGGCACGGTCAGACGTGATTGTGCTGACCGTGTTGTGTGGCAATCCCGCGTTTGCAGTGGTGAAATGGGAGAATCCCTCCGTATAGTCACCTGATGCGCGGTTAAGTCCGCCCTCCACCGTGCCTATCCATATAATGCCGCTCTCATCCTCGTATATCGCATTCACAGGATTGGGAGAGATCGACTTGGCATCGGAGGGGGAATGGCGGAATGTCTTAGAGATAAGGCGTCGTGGAGATAGCAGATTTATGCCGCACCCCTCAGTGCCTACCCAGAGATTGTCTCCCTCCGTGAGCAGGCAGTTGATGAAATTGTTGTTGAGTCCGGTGCCTCCTGTCAATTCGGATGCCTTTACCTTAATGAATCCATCTTCAGAGGGATTGTAGATATTTAGTCCGTTTAGGGAGCCGGCGACGAGATCTCCGGAGGAGGTAACAGCCAGGGCGGTGATAAAACTTCGCGACAACGAGCAGTTGCCGTCGGTTAGCTCATTGTAGACACGCACCTTCCCCGTAGAGTGGTCATAACGGTAGAGCCCGGAGTCGGTGGAGATCCAGATGTAGTTGCCTGTTTTTTCGAAATCAGAGATATAGGATGATGAGGGGAATTTCAGGTCCTTTGATGTGTTGCGGCGTGAGATCTTCCCGTTCTCTAATGAGAGATGGCAGACTTCACCCCCGATTGCTGTCCATACTCCGTCGCCGGTGCCGGATAGCGGTTTCAAGGCTCCGGTAGTTATTATAGAGGTGGAGAGATGCGGAATGGATTGCATATCCTTTATGTTGCCGTTGTCGTCAAAGATGATACATACGATCATCTTCTCATTCCTTATCCAGACGTTGCCTGCATGGTCGGCTGCCACATATCCGGATGGCAGAGATGCTATCTTACCGTATTCGGCATTATCTGATGCCATGTCGATTACGCTCATCTGGTTGAGGTCAATGATGTCGATGCCGCCGTCACTTGCCACCCACAGACGTCCGAACCGGTCTTCCGCCACTTTCCTTACAAACGTGCTCTTGATGCGGCGTTCCGGTGAGTTGGGGGTGAAGTTGACAAACTCATAGCCGTCATAGCGTGCCAGAGAGGCGGAGGTGGCGATCCATACGTAGCCTTCTGAATCCAGGAACAGGTCGTCGACGAGATTATGCGACAGACCGGAATTCATGGATATGAAACTGACCGAATGATTCTCGGCAAATGCGGAATCAGCTCCCTGTGATTCTACGGGGAGTATTGCCGCCAAAGCAGCCAATGCCACTAACGTGATTGGGAGATTCATCCTTCCGAATCTCATTTTGATTAGGCTTTTCAGTTTCATTCTGTTGATAGAAGGTTAGTCTTTCTTGACTTGTTTAGTCTTTCAGGTTATTTAAAAGGTTGAACGCTCTTTCTGTCCGGATAGTCATCTTCCGGTTGGTTGTGCAAATTTATAACATATTTGCAGTCTTTACAAGAGCTGAATTTTTATTTGTGCAAATTTATGACATTTATCGGATTATTAACATAATAGATGTCTATTGAATTGATTTTTTCACCATTTATATCCAAAAATCCACCTTCTGCCGTCATTTCCGTTCCCCGCTTTCCGATTACCCCTTTTAGCGCGAAATTTACACCTTCCCTTCCGGTAATCTATCTAATTTTGCAGCAGGAGAACTTTCTCCATATTTCATTATCTCATAATAAATAAAACCGAATAAAAATCATGAAACTCTTCCCTACATTATGTATGGCGATGCTGTTCTCGCTTCCGGCTCTTTCCGAGACATTTACACCGAAGCATGTGCCAAATCCTTGGAATGACGACTATTCCGCCATCTCCGGCATGGAGAATTGGAAATCATGGGGTACGTATAACGTGCACGACCCCTCATGCCGCAAGATAGGGGATTATTACTACATGTATTCCACCGATGCCATATTCCGCGAAGACCGTAAGGCGGCTGAGGCGCATGGCGTGCCTCTCGGTTTCATACAGATGCGCCGTTCGCGCGATCTTGTCAACTGGGAGTTTATCGGCTGGGTGTTTCCGGAGATACCGGCAGACGCTGTCAGCTGGGTGAAGGAGAAATCAGGCGGTCATGGTGCAACCAACGTGTGGGCTCCTTATATAGTGGATTGCGGCGACGGAAATTTCCGTCTCTATTATTGTGTGTCGGCATTTGGTAGGAATACGTCATACATAGGCGTGGCGGAGGCTAAATCTCCGGCAGGGCCATGGAAGCAGAAGGGGGCTGTGGTGAAGACGGAGACCTCTTCCGCGATGAATGCTATTGATCCCTCGGTGGTCACAGATGAGTCGGGTCGTCAATGGATGCACTATGGATCGTATTTCGGCGGACTCTATTGTGTGGAACTTGATCCGGCTACCGGACTTGCTCGCACTCCCGGCGACCAGGGGCATCTCGTGGCACGTCGTGCTAACTGGCGTAAGGATAATCTTGAGGCTCCCGAGATTGTACGCCATGAATCAAACGGTAAATACTATCTCTTCCAGAGCTATGAACCGTTGATGACCACTTACAATGTGCGCGTGGCGCGTGCCGATAGGGCTGAGGGACCATTTATTGATTTCCATGGTAAGGAGGTGAGCGACACCACCAATAATTTCCCGATACTTACCGCACCCTATAGCTTTGAGGGGCATCCCGGATGGCTTGGCACTGCCCATTGCGGAGTGTTTGATGATGGCGCCGGCAGATATTTCATGGCACATCAAGGGCGTTATGCGAAGGATTCAGGTATGATGGTGCTTCATCTTCGCCGTCTGTATATGACTCCCCAGGGTTGGCCTGTAGTGTCGCCCGAAAGATATGCCGGAGTGGAGGAGCGTGATTTCTCTGCCGCCGATCTCTGCGGAGAGTGGGAGGTGTTGCGCGTCATGGAGCCGCGAGTGGAGCGTAACCTTGAAGCCGGACAGATTCTATGGGGTGAAGGCGATCTCCGCGAAGGGGAGGGTAATCATTCCGTGATACTGCCGTTGAAATCCGGAGCCGATGATTGGAAGTTTGATGAGAAAAGTCAGACGCTCTCGCTCGTGGTGAATGGTGAGAGGATAACGGATCTCGTGATTCATGCCGGTCATGACTGGGAGCGTGAGACCGATACCATCTTATTCACCGGACTCGATTCCAACGGTCGTTCCGTCTGGGGTAAACGTGTCAAATAATCAAAATTCTCTGAGTATTCAGAGTTCTCTGAGTAGTCAGAGTCCTCTGAAATTTAATCTTCCCACAATAGCTGCTAACAAGTTATTGTGGGAAGATTGCTTATATTGTGCCAGCTGAAATGCTTTGCAAGCGATGAGGCGGTTATGGGGGTATATTCCGGTATTAGACCACCTAAAGCAGCCAATCTGCCGATGATCTCCTCCGGAGAATAGGCAGCCCGAAGCAGCTCCATGCTTAGCGAAGAATCACGTTTCGACAGCCTTCGTCCCTCCGCATTACATAGCAATGGCACGTGTGCAAATCGTGGCGGTTCCTTCCCCAACAGTTCATAGAGATATATCTGTTGTGCTGACGACAGCAGCAAGTCGCTTCCGCGTACCACCTCTGTCACCCCCATCATGGCATCATCTACCACCACTGCCAACTGATAAGCCCATGCCCCGTCGGCACGCCGCAGCACGAAATCACCACAATGGTTCGCAAGGTTAACGCTCTGCTCCCCATATACGACATCGGTGAAACGTATCTCCCGGTCAGGCACGTAAAGGCGCGTGGCACGTGCCGTCTTACTGCCATCCGGAGGCATCACACCACCTAACGATTCCGGACGGCACCGCCCGGAATACACCACCCGTCCGTCGCTCTCATGGGGAGCCTGCGTAGCCATGATGTCGGCACGTGTGCAGTAGCAGGGGTAGGTGAGTCCAGTCGATTCCACCCGCTGCAAGACCTCCTCATATATATCCCCACGCAAACTCTGGCAATACGGACCATGATCGCCCACTGAATCGACACCGCCCTCGTCCCATTCCAGTCCGAGCCATGCGAGATCATCTTCTATTTGACGGGCATACTCCATACGCGAACGCTGCGGGTCGAGATCCTCGACCCGCAGTATCCATTTTCCCCCCTGACTCCTGACCGATAGCCAGGAGACAAGGGCTGCAAAAATATTGCCGAGATGCATCCGTCCGGTTGGTGACGGTGCGAAACGGCCTGTCATCGTAGAGCTTCCACCTCCTCCGTGGTGAGCGGTATCTTCTTGCCGAGACGACGAGCACCGGTCTCCGTGATGAGGTAATCCTCTTCATTGCGCAAGCCTGTGAAGTCTTTCCATTTCTCCACCTCGTCATAGTTGATGAAATCCTCAAATTTATGCTGACCGCGCCAGAGATCGATAAGTTCCGGTATGAAATAGATGCCCGGTTCGATGGTGTGGACGAATCCCGGTTCAAGCGGACGTGCCAGACGCAGCGACTTGCGACCGAACTGAGTGCTCTTCGGCTGACCGTCGTAGCCTACCCATACTTCACCGAGGTTCTCCATATCGTGAACGTCAAGACCCATCATGTGTCCGAGTCCGCAGGGGTAGAACATGGCGTGTGCACCAGCCTCCACAGCCTCTGCCGGATCACCCTTCATGATGCCGAGTCCCTTCAGACCCTCGCATACCACGCGGCACGACAATTCGTAGACATCCTTGAACGGCACGCCCGGTTTCAATGCATCTACAGCGGCAAGATGAGATGCCACCTGAATATCATATATCGATTTCTGACGCGGGGTGAAAGTCTTGTCAACGCAGATAGTTGACGACATATCGCCAGCATAACCCATCTCAGTCTCAGCACCGGCATCCACGAGCAGCATCTGACCCGGTTTCGCCACATTGCCGTGGTAATGATTGTGGAGAGTCTGACCGTTGACAGTGGCGATTGTTGGGAATGACAGACGCATTCCGGCAGCCTGTGCCACCTCCTCAATAGCTGCGCTCACCTCACACTCCCTCATGCCGGGACGAAGCATCTTGATAGCAGTGATATGCATGTCGGCAGTCACGTCGCACGCACGTTCTATCTCTGCAATCTCCTCCTCGCTCTTATGATTACGCTGGTCAACCACCGCACGTATCATCGGGATTGAGGGCTGTTCCGCACCTGGGAGCAATCCGAGAAGATGCAGCAGCTGCACGTTATGTTCCGGACGATAGGGGGGCAGATAATGTATCCTCTGGTCGAGAATCTTCGCACCGCGCAGATACTTGGCAAGGTCGGCGGCAGGACGAGTGTCGGAGATACCCACCATCGAAGCCTTCTCATGAAGGGTAGGCTGGGTGCCCATCCACACGATATCGTCGATAGTCAGCTCATCACCGAAAATAATCTCGCGGTCATTATCGATATCAATGACAGCATTCAGACCGGCATACGGCAGACCGAAATAATAAAGGAACGTAGAATCCTGACGGAAGTCATAAGTATTATCGGCATAATTCACGCCACACTCATTATTACCAAGAAAAAGAAGCAGACCGCTACCCAATCTCTTCTTGAGAGCCTCACGACGCTTCACATAAGTATCTTTCGGAAACATAACAAAATGTTTTTAAGGTTAGATTGTTTCCGCAAAAATACACAAAAAAAACGACAGCACCAACAACTAAGACCACTAAGACCGCTAAGACAGCTTGGACCACTAAGACAGCATGGACCACTAAGACCACTAAGACCGCTTGGACTACTAAGACCACTAAGATGTCCAAGTAGTCCAAGAAGTCCTATTAGTCCAAAAAATCCAAGAAGTCTAATTAGTCCCAGCAGTCTAAGTAGTCTTCCTATTATTATAATCAGTCTGATTGCTGCGATACTCCCGTCTTGCCCTACTCATCTCCTCCCGGATACCCCCATCCTGCAAAAACTGCAACTTCTGTTTCTCAATAAGTTTATACAGCAATCTGTCGCAAGCATGAATCATCGTCACAACCACATTAGCAAACGTCTCACTATTCCACGCCTGAGCCTTATCAATGTAATACTCAGTCGGATTATCCTGACGAATCACACTCCTCGTCTGTTCCAGAGGCGGATCACCAATTTTCCATTTCCTCTGTCCCCTCGTCATTAGAAAATCCTCATAGTCAAGAAGAAGCTCCTGAAGACTCGCCTTTGCCACATTCGTCAACTTAATTTCAGTCTCCTTAGAAGTAGTACTTGCAGCACTACCCTCGGCAATATTCTGTTTACAACTCCTCGCAGCCTGAACCATCTGATCAATAGTGCGGTCACCCTTCTTTAAAAACTTATGAGCAAACAAATACGTCAGATTATAAATATTATCCGACAACTTATAAGCAATCAGATTACGGAACCCACCTTTCTGTGGCAAAAAATCAGCATTCATCAGGTAAAGATATTAGGGTAAGTAATCGTAAAAAAATAAGTTGTGAAAGTTTGGCGCATATTTCCGAGGGATTTCGGAGTAAGGAAGATGGAGCATAGCGGGCTATGCGACTGATTCCGCGCTCCGAAAGCACCGGAAAGATGCTGCCACAAGAGAAATTTACATTTATAACTTTAACAAGTTATTTTTTGAAGATTACTAAATACATTAGAGTAAAATCAAAAAAGCTGATACAATAACCCCAGCCACAACAAAAGTATAAAAAAAGATAATCCCCCACAAGCAACCAAAAGAAAATCAGCAAAAAAAATCCAAAAAATCACCAAAAAATCCCTAATCTCCATCAAATTCCCCCAAAATTACCTTCAAATCCCGAAAGACAAAGAATCCAATCAGCCAAAAAAAAGTCCAAGAAAGTCCAAAGAAAAGAAGCAGCTAAAGAAAAGAAGTCCAAGAAAAAAGAAGTCCAAGAAAAAAGAAGTCCAAGAAAAAAAGAAGTCCAATAAGTCCCAGAAGTCCCATTAGTCCAAAAAGTCTAATTAGTCCAAGCTGTCCCAGAAGTCCCATTAGTCCAAAAAGTCTAATTAGTCCAAGCTGTTCCAGAAGTCCCATTAGTCCAAAAAGTCTAAGTGGTCCAAGCTGTCCAAGCAAGTCTCATTAGTCCCAAAAGTCCAAGTAGTCCAAGCTGTCCAAGAAGTCCCATTAGTCCAAAAAATGTCTAATAAGTCCAAGCTGTCCAAGCAAGTCCTATTAGTCCAAAAAAGTCTAAGTAGTCCAAGCTGTCCAAGCAAGTCCAATCAGTCTAAGCCCCAAAAAATTGTTTAGCAAACATCCATATCTCTTATGAAGAGATACTTAATTCGATGCAAAGTTATAAAATTTTGCTCAAATTCCCAATTATAGCTCCCTAATTTTTGTAAAAATAGGCTTTTATATCGCTCATTAAAGGCTTTTTTAATATGATTGTTTAGCAAATTATGATTTTAGCTACTTTCAAAATTATGATTTGCAATTCTTTAGAGGCTGTGCGTATCTCTTCATAAGAGATGCATACCCTCCCGCCCTGGAGTGCCTATCAATATGAATAGGATCTTACAAATACTTCAAAAACTTGCCTTTCGTTTCTTTAAATTACTGAAAACGAGAGAAGAAAGAATATGTCCGGCAAATTATGCCGTTTCTATTCGTCTGTTTTGAATAGTATTGATTCACTGCTACTTAGATGACATCGTTTCTCCAATTTGTCGAAAATAAGAAAACGGTCAGTCCCGACGATAGGGTAGTTAGAAGCGCAGTGACCTCCTTCCGGGAATCATTCCCGTCAAAAGATTGCGACGACATCACCGTCCCGGCTCTCCAAAACTGGATAGCCCACATGATGATAGCCGGACTTAAACCCGCAAGCCGACGGAAATACCTCAGTATCCTCCGCGCACTCTACAAAGAATGGAAAGATGATACCGAATCAGCTGCCATCTTTGATGAGGTCAAGGAATTGGCGGCACAAGACATAGAGGAGGGCGTAGACCGGGCAAATGCCAACTGCGACATAATCCGCCGGCTGCTCAACATTACCCCCACATCCTCTGACTACGAAATCATCACCATCTTCCTCTACCTCCTCTTCGACCCCGGCATCGGATTGCCCGAATTGATACGTCTGAAATTCGGTGATGACACCCCCGCAATCCTCCAGCTTGACGAGATAATCGACAGCATGAGAGCCTCGAAGCGGAAAAGATACGTATTCGGACTCGAACAGGGTAAGAAACGCGAAGGAAGAATCATTGGCGACCTGCTTCATCAGATGTATGGCACAATATCGGCATACGGTCTTGAACTTGGTCAGGAGATCTCACGCGACACAATCACATCCATCTGGATAGCAGCCGCATTCCGCATCGGAATACAGCCCGAAGAGATACGTGCGATAGTCAGAAGTATCCCAAAAGAATACTCATTCCTCCAATATATCCTCCCTGCCGAGTTGGAGACTGCCGACCGGTTACGCCTGATGCAGAAAGTGGCAGACTCCATCCACGATGCAGCCTCCCGCTGGTTCGTCATGAAGATGCGACCCGGCAACACCCCCGACGATATAAAGACGGCAATAAGCGAGACCGACGGAAAGATGCTCGACGATATGACATTCTACTATCCCACCCAACAACTCGTCATAGCCGACAAGAAAGGTAAGCGGAAAAAGATAGAGAAACCATACCTCCCCTCCATACTCTTCTTCAAGATGCGTAAGGACAAGGTTGCGCCACTCTTCCGCAACATCGGAGAACTCGCATGGTGCTACCGTTGGAGCAACACCCCCGACAGTCCCTACTGTGCCATCTCCCTACGCGAGATGAAGGCATTCCAGAAACACATCGGATCCTTCACCCCCGACGTCAGGATGGAAATCGTCACCCTTGACACACCGCTTGCCGTCAACCAGCAGGTAAGGATAGACGGTTACGGAGCGTTAGACAATCAGTTAGGCGTAATCCGCAGTATACACAACTCCAACGGCACCCGCACCTACACACTCGCCCTCTCCGGCAAAGAATTCGCCACATGGACAGTAAAAGACATAGAAGAGATCTATCTCCAGCCCATCTCTTGACGCGAGCCCACACCCTCATAGAGCAGTGCCAACTCTCCGGCAACCTCTGCTTCGACGGTCACGCTCCCACACCCCAAGAGCTACAGGTAGCCGCCGATTGCCGCACCCTCTCCGACGACATCCGCGATGCCCTACCGCACACCGCACCCGGCGACCTCCCCTCCCTCCTCGAATGGTATGACCCCATCCACCGGCTCGGCTACGGCAACGCCCCCGACAACGACTTCGTCATCCGCCAACGCCGTCGCGCGATCGACGCCTGGACCGCGGGCGACCCCTCCATCAGCGAGACCGCCATCTACGAAATGATAGCCAGAGAGATGACCAACACCGCCGCCACCATCGACGCCGACGAACTCCGCCTCTACCTCACCCTAAAAAAGAAAAGAGCCGCCGTCCCCGCTCCCTAAAAAGAGCAAAAACGAATCCGGCAAGCGAATAATATATATATTACATATCCACGTATATGTTTGCGCAGCCGTTTTGTTTCAAGTGTGAGCGCGAAGCGCGAAAAATTTTCACACGAAGAAACAAAAGAACAAAAAGAAATTAATCTACAATAAAATACACCCAATCCCCTCTTCGTCATCCCAAATCCCTTTTAGGGGCAGGGTGCGATCCTGGGGTCTTCATTACATTATGAAAATAGCAGTAGCAGGCACAGGCTATGTAGGCCTCAGTATAGCGACTCTTCTCGCTCAGCACAACACGGTAACAGCCGTGGATGTGATTCCCGAAAAAGTGGAACTCATCAACAACCGCAAGTCTCCCATACAGGATGAATACATAGAGAAATATCTCGCGGAGAAGGATCTGGATCTTACCGCCACCCTCGATGGTGCGGCGGCTTATCGCGATGCCGACTTCGTCGTAATCGCGGCACCGACCAACTATGACCCGGTCAAGAACTACTTCGACACCCACTGCATTGAGGATGTTATAGACCTCGTCCTGAGCGTCAATCCCGATGCCATCATGGTCATCAAATCCACGATCCCCGTCGGCTACTGCCGTTCGCTCTACATAAAATACGCAGCCAAGGGTGTCAAGAGATTCAATCTCCTCTTCTCTCCGGAATTCCTCCGCGAGTCGAAGGCACTCTACGACAATCTTTATCCTTCCCGTATAATCGTCGGTTATCCCAAGATGATAAACCGGGAAGAGTTTAAGGAAGAGAATGAGGCTATTAGAAAAGTTGCGGACGTGGATTATCTTGAGGCTAAGGCACGTGAATTTGCCGGTCTGTTGAAGCAGGGAGCGATAAAGGAGGATATCCCGACTCTCTTCATGGGTATGAAGGAGGCGGAGGCAGTCAAGCTCTTCGCCAACACCTATCTTGCCCTCCGTGTCAGCTACTTCAACGAACTCGATACCTACGCAGAAGTAAAGGGACTTGACTCACAGGCAATAATCGAGGGCATCGGACTTGATCCCCGTATTGGCACACATTACAACAACCCCTCATTCGGGTATGGTGGTTACTGTCTACCCAAGGACACCAAACAGCTTCTCGCCAACTACGACAACGTGCCGCAGCAGATGATGACCGCCATAGTCGAGAGCAACCGCACGCGCAAAGACTTCATCGCCGACCAAGTCCTGAAAATGGCTGGTTGGTACGACTATACCGCAGCTCCCCAACCCCCTAAAGGGGGAGCGGATGAGACGCCATCACCAGTAGTAGGGGTTTACCGCTTAACGATGAAATCAAACTCTGACAACTTCCGTCAGAGCAGCATCCAAGGCGTTATGAAACGCATCAAGGCGAAAGGTGCGACTGTCATCATCTACGAACCCACACTTGAAGATGGATCCACCTTCTTCGGCAGCCGCGTGGTCAACGACCTCACCGAATTCAAACGCCTCTCCCAAGCCATCCTCGCCAACCGCACAAGCCCCGAACTCCAAGACGTCGCTTCCAAAGTCTATACCCGCGATCTCTTTTCCCGCGACTAACGGTCTGTAACACGAGCTTCCAGCTTGCATTACATAGAAGGGTTCGCAAGGTTCTTTCCCATGTCTCACACGTCAAGACAGAACTCCTATAATCCGTAATAAATTAACGTACAACCGGAATCGGTTATAAACTAACAACAATTCATCATGGATTACATGCAAGGAAAACGATCGGTACTTTCGTTTGTAGGAAGATTATTCCATAGTTGGAAATTTGGAACAGAGATCCCGGGATCAGGTTATCCCGAATCTGCCGTATTCCGTAGACATATCATTATTCCACTGGCAGTAGCCGCCATATCCGGCTTTGGGAGCATGGCACAGGGTATTCCTCCGATGCTCACATCAGAGTATGACCAGTCTTATCCGTATGACAAGAAGTGTCCGTACAATAGTGCAGCGGGATGCGGTGCGGTGGCCATAGCGCAGATCCTGCGTTATTACGGGATGCCCTCCCACGGCTATGGAGAGATGTCATACTACAGTACCTATTTGATGGACAGCGTGAAAGTCAATTTTGAGGAGATGAAATTCGACTGGGATCTGTTGTCGGATAGATATGAGGAGGGAGACTTTTCGGATGCCAGTGCAGACGCGGTTGCCTCCGTAGTGTTTGCGTCCGGGGCTGCGATGTATTCCAATTACGGCAGTTCCACCTCAGTTGGCAATTATGCTAAAATGATGTATGGGCTGCAGCATTACCTGCACATCTCCCCGGACAGCCGTTATCTGCAACGCAAATACTATACCACCGCTGAATGGCTTGAGATGTTGAATGGGAATCTTTCAGAAGGCCATCCGGTCTTTTACCGTGGAAGCTGGAAGTTCAAAGGAGGCAACGTGGGACACATGTTTGTCATCGACGGTAGGGATGACGATGGAAACTACCATGTGAATTTCGGTCATGGAGGCCGTCAGGATAAGTACGTTGACATAGAGACCATAAACCAAACAGGTCTGTATCCGGGAGGCAGGGGTATATGCTATAACTGCGAGCAGGCGATGGTGATTAACTGTTATCCAACACCGGACCATGCAGGTTACCCCCTTCAGGTCTGCATGTCGGACGAAAGCGTTATCTTGAATCGAGATAAGACATTACAAGACATAGAGGTGTCGTTGGGAGAGGATTTTAAGCTGAGTTGCAGATTGCGTAACGTAAGCCACGACAAGACTAGAATAAGCTTTGGGTGGTGGCTTATGAAAGACGGTGATCCCGTCACCCAGTTGTCAAACAATTCCTACACTCTGAGAGCCGGCTATACATTTACAGAGCCTGTGCACATCCGCATGCATCTCCCGTCGGAATTGGCGGACGGCTCTTATGAACTGAGACTCTATTCAAAATCCCCCCTTGCCCCGGATTGGCGAGAGGTGTGGGAGAATGCCCCGAGTGTTGTGTCGGTTCTCGTTGAAAATGGATTCTGCAGGATAACAGTGCCTGACCATCATTCGGGAGATCCAAACCTCATGCTTGCAGATAGTATCGAAGAATTGGAATCCGATTATAACAAACAAAACCGAGATCACATATACAGAGTTCATATTGTCAATGGCACCACCAATAATTTTGAGGATATCGTACGTATTGAGGTATCCACAGATCAGGGTGACATGAAATATGACACCGTCTTGCCCATATACAGTCAGACAGATACTGAATTTCATATAAATGTACCTGATCATATCTTTGACTTGGAAGGAAAGACAGTGCAGGCGTTGAGAGCCTATTACTATGATAAGGATTCTGATGCGTTTCATGAGATAACGAAGGACGGTCATTTGGCAGCTTCATTATTATTGACGGACGATACTGCGGCTGTTCGTGTGTATTCCATGAACGGTGTGCTTATGTATGAATCATCCGGTTCTTGCGTTTCGGAAGAATATGGACAGTTTCTTAGGACCCTTCCAAAAGGAATATATATAGTCAAAGAAGGTAAAAAAGTCCGTAAAATCGCAATCTAACAGTAAGCGTCCAATTTTAACGTATGGCATCGCTAAGTAATAAGATCTATCATTGCACTGACAAATTTCTAACTTGAAAATATTTACAGTGACTCGGATTTCGAAAGATTCTATGTCGGCTATATGGCAGATGCAACCATGCCATTGCAATGCAAAAACTTTTTTGTTCTTATAACCCCTCCTAAATTCCCTCTTTAGGGGGTGTGGGGAGCTTATCGCTTCCGATGACCATCGGACAGTGTTAGCAAAAATTAAAAATAATCTAAATTTTGACAAAAATTAAGAGAAGGGACGTTGAAGCCCTTTCTCCTGACCTACACGTCAAAATTGGACGCTTACTCTAAGTTTCTAAATCTTTAAATCTTCTACAAGATGACACGAACAATAACGATACTCCTCCTGCTATTATCATGTCTATCGGTAGTGGCTCAAAAAATAAAACTTGCTGATCCAATATACCTTGCGACCACATTAATTGATGATATTTCCATAGATCGAATGAAGGAAGCCTGCAAAAACTACGGTCTAATGGAGTCCGAGAAAGAAAATGAATTTATAGTATTTGCGGATGAGAAAGGCAATAAACTACGTTTCAAAGTAAAAGAAGTTTCCAATGATCGTACTCCAATAGTGGAAGTGGTATCAAAAACACCACATAAAGAAATTATCCGAATATTAACAGATACTGGCTTCTCCTCTTCATCGCATGGCAAGTACGTCAAAGGAGATAAATACGCCCACCGTATAACAATATGCTCATTCTCAAAAGGCATTTTGACGTTTACTAAAGAAAGAAGATAGAGGATTATATGTCTAACCAGAATCTCAAAGATACCCGACAAAATATTATTGATCGAGGAAATGCTTTCCAAAATTATATAGAAGTATTTGTACTGCATGAAAGTGCGAAAAGATTATTGGATGCATTGTCAAGACATTGTGATGTTTATATATTCAGCGGTGTCATAAGGGATTATTTCTTGGAAAGGAGTGGTGATTCAAGAGATTTAGATATAGTAGTTAATACTGATTTAAGTTTATCTCATTTTATAAAACTAATCAGTCGGTATGCTAAAGTAAGAGTTAATTCCTTTGGAGGATTGAAGATAAAATTTGATGATTTCAATTATGATATTTGGTATCTAAAAGATACCTGGGCAATACGAAGATTTAATCTAGAACCCACACCAGAGGTGCTTTTAGAGACTGCATTCTTTAATTCCTCAGCAATCATATATGATTATAAGGCAAATTCATTTATAATTTCAGATAAGTTTTGTGAATTCATAATGACGAATGAATTGGATATCGTATTAAAGGAGAATCCTAACATAGGGTTATGTATTTTAAATATTTATCATTATAAGAAGATATTAAATTGCTCAATATCTGAAAGGTTAAAGAATTGGATTGGAGAACAATCGGTAAGTATAGGAAATCTGAGAAAAGAACAAATTCGGCATTTTGGTAAAATATTGTATGATTCATTACAATTGGACTAATTGAAAAGAGATCTAATGTATAAAATAGATTGGGACAAATATCTTTCGAATGAAAGATTCCGAAAATCAACAAGAAAAACAGGAGATGGTTACGCTCAATCGGATTTCAGATCTGACTTTGAAAGTGACTTAGGCAGAGTAATATTTTCTTCAGCTGTCAGAAGAATGCATGATAAGACACAAGTCATACCCCTAACATCGGGAGATTATGTACATACGCGTCTCACACATTCCATGGAGGTGATGAGTATTGCATATTCATTAGGTGCAAATTATTGCAGGAGCGAGGAGTTTATAGAATTATATGGAGATGAATCGTATAAATTAGAGCAGAAAATAGAAGCTATTCTCAAAACCGCAGCATTTGTTCATGATATCGGTAATCCACCTTTTGGACATTTTGGAGAAACGATTATACAGAACTATTTTAAATCATTCTTTAAGGAAAAAGGGCATATTATTAGCTCAAAAGAAAAAATAGATTTTGAGGAATTTGATGGTAATGCACAAGGTTTAAGAATTTTAACAAGGCTTCAGTATCTTGAAGATTTGTATGGATTAAATCTTACGTATGCAACGTTGGCAGCATATTTAAAATATCCAAATATAGGAAAAAGCAATAAAAAGTATATCGGTAATAAGAAACATGGAATCTACAGTAGTGAGAAAGATATATTTGAAGAGATAGTGAATAAATGTAATCTTAGTAATGGTAATAAAATAAAGAGACATCCCTTATCATTCTTAGTTGAAGCAGCAGATTCAATCTGTTATCTTACAATGGATATGGAAGATGGGATGTCTATGGGTTGGTATGGATTTGAAGATATAAAATCCTTCTTATCAAAGGAGATAGTTTCATCAAAAGATATAAAAAGGTCCTCACTCGTAAAATATTATGAAAATGGGGAATTTTCATTATCAAAATTTTTAAGTCTATCTGATAAGAAAAAATCGGAAAAAGCAAAGATGGTAGATCTTAGAATTAAGACAATCTCGTATTTTGTTAAATTAGCCGGTAAAAATTTTATTAATAATTTAAAAGAAATAGATAATGGAAGTTATTCTAAAGAATTGATAGATGATGATCCATTTAGGTTATCAGAGGCTTTTAAGAAATTCGCACAAGATAAGATTTTCCCTCGAAAAGAGATTGAACAAGAGGAATTGATTGGTAATGCTGTTCTAACAGGATTATTGGATAAATTGATCGGGTACATGTTTAATGGAGATAAGAAATATCGGAAGAAATGCAAATGCGTACTTTCTAAAACCACATTAAATGTAGCATATCATCAGAATGTTAAAAGTGGAGAGGATTTATATTTTATGTCTGATGCTGAGTATCTGGATCTTGATCCCGAATCATTAAGTTCATATTATAAATTAAGGGCAGTAGTTGACACTGTTGCAGGAATGACAGATAAATATGCCCTTTCATTATATCGTCAATTAAGTGGCCAATCATTATAAGGGTTTTAGTAGTATAGATTATTATGAAATCTCTAAAGGAACAATATAAACAGTTTTTTTCAGGACATGCACGTTCGGTAGTTGTTAAGAAAAATGTAATTGCATCTTTAGTTATAAAGGGTATAAGTATTATTATATCCTTAATGTTGGTTCCTTTAACGTTAGGTTATCTTAGTTCTGAAATTTATGGAGTTTGGTTGGTATTATCTACAATGGTAATCTGGCTTAACCATTTTGATATTGGATTTACTCAAGGATTAAAAAATAAACTTACAGAATCTTTAGCGAAAAATGATTATGATAGAGGAAAATCATTGGTATCTACCACTTATGTAGTAATGGTGGCTATTTTTTGCCCATTATGTATTATTGTTGAACTAATTATTCCTTATATAGATTGGTGTTCTCTACTAAATATTGATAAAGTATATGAACAAGATATTGTTAAAACAATTCATATCTTGACGATATCTGTATGTTTGCAAATGATTGTTAATGTTTTTACGACAGTCGTTGCTGCATATCAGAAAGTTGCATTATCTTCAATGTTTGGTGTGATTGGACAATCGATTTCTCTGATTGTAATATTTATATTAATAAAAGTTGCTCCTCCATCTTTACCAATATTGGCAATTTCCATTTCATTCATCCCTGTAACTGTTACATTGATATTCTCAATTATATATTATAATAAGAAATTCAAAAAAGTAAAACCATCAATTTTATCTGTAAATTTTTCTTTAGTAAAAGACTTATTCGGTTTGGGATATAAATTTTTCATTATTAATATACAAGTTATTGTCTTTTATCAATCAACAAATATATTAATATCCAATGTGTCTGGTCCTGAGGACGTTACTTCATATAATATCGTTTATAAATATATAGGGGTTTCATCTATGATTTTCCAAATTATATTGGCACCTTTGTGGCCTGCCTTTACTGATGCATTCACACGAAAAGATTATCAATGGATGAAGAATATCTATAATAAAATGGTAAAATTTTATTATGTTGTATTATTTTCAATAGTGTCAATGGTATGTGTATCTGGTCCGGTATATTATTTATGGATTGGATCTGATGCAATTATACCGTTTTCAATGACATTGGCTATTGCCATATATATGATTATACATACTTGGGATAGTCTTCAGATAACACTGATAACAGGGGTCGGAGCAATTAAGGTGGAATTGTATCTTATAATTATTGGATTGGTTGGTTATTTACCATTAGCCCTATTTTTAGGGAAATGTATCGGTGCAATTGGTATTGTTTACTCGATGTCAATTGTAAATTTATTATATGCAATAGTATTTACTATTCAAATTAGAAAAATTGTTAATAATCAAGCTAAAGGAGTTTGGATAAAATAATATGTGGAAGTTATTGATATTTACATTATCATTACGGATAAAAAAATATTTTAATTGTATGTTGTATTTTTTTGTTAGTCTGGTATTGTATAAATATAGGAAAAAGGCATTGAATAAGATACAGCAGATACAATTAATTCAAATTCCTAATTTTAGGAAAACATTAATATTTAATTATAGTTGTTTGCCCAAAAGACAAGCAACAAAGATTCCAATTTTAATCTACGGAAATCCTAAATTTGCTGGATTAAATGGAAATATAGAAATTGTTGGAGAAGTTAAATTCGGAATGATTAAATGGGGTTGGGATATAGGTTATAGAACAACTGGAAATGGAATAATAAGGATTGATGGAATTTTGAAATTAAAAAATTGTAAAGAAGGGTTTATTCATAAAGGTGTTGATCTTAATTTAGATAAAAAGGCAATTCTTGAGTTAGGTAATAATTTTTGGTTTGGGGAGAATGTGATGATTTTTTGTATTCATAGAATTGTAATGGGCGATAATGTTCGTATTACATATCAGTCTCAGGTTTTAGATACAGATTTTCATTATACAATTAATTTAAAAAATAAAAGTATTAAACCACGTTTTGAGAAAATAGAAATTGGTAGCAATATTTGGATTGGAAATAGGTGTACTATTAAGAAAGGTTCAGTGATTCCAGATAATACAATTATAGCTGCTTCTTATTCTGTATTATGCAAGAATTATTCGGAAATTCCACCTTACAGTATTTTGGGAGGATGCCCTGCTAAAGTGATTGCAAGTGGCATTGCTCGCACGTATGGTAAGGATACTCTTTCTGAAATTGAAAAATTAGATTTACGTTTTTTAGATGGCAATGATAAGAAATATATTATTATTGAAAATGATGATGAGATAAGAAATTTTTTGAGATAGCTAATCTGATTATAATTATGATACGTAAAATAAAAAAAATTATATCATATATTTTACTTCCAGTCATTTTGATAGGGAAATTACATAATAATAGGATTTTGGATTTATGGAATTTTATAATTATAAAATTCCATACTTATAGGATTTTAAGTTTATTCTTAAACTTTGGGAAGAATTCCTTGATATGTACAGATTTTACAACAAATCACCCTGAGTCTATCTCAATAGGCGATAATTGTATCATAAATAAGCATGTCATTTTGACATGTTGGAACTCAAAAAGTCATATAGTTAATGAAAATAATGTAAAAATTATTATCGGAGATAATTGTAATATTGGAGAATATAATCATATAACAGCTGTTGGGAAAATAGAGATAGGTAATGGGGTATTGACCGGGAGATGGGTGACGATAACAGATAATTCCCATGGGAATAATACGTGTATAGAAATGGAAAATGTAGACCCTATTGATAGAGAAATTGAATTTAAGGGGGCTATTAAAATTGGAGATAGAGTTTGGATTGGTGATAAAGCTACAATATTACCAGGTGTAAGATTAGGTAGTGGTTGTGTGGTTGCTGCAAATTCAGTTGTTACTAAATCATTTCCTGAAAATTGTATAATAGGCGGAGTTCCTGCAAAATTAATAAAACAAGTGATATGAAACCAATAGTGATTGCATTTTATTTGCCACAATATCATCCAATTGAAGAGAATAATAATTGGTTCGGTGAGGGATTTACTGAGTGGACGAATGTTGGTAAGGCCAAACCATTGTTTAAGGGACATTATCAGCCCCGGGTGCCAGCAGATCTTGGATATTATGACTTAAGAATCCCTGAGGTGAGAGAAAAACAAGCTGAATTAGCAAAAGAAGCAGGTGTTACTGCTTTTTGCTATTATCATTATTGGTTTGGCAATGGTCATACAATAATGGAAAGACCATTGACAGAAGTAATAGAATATGGCAAACCAGATTTTCCATTTTGTCTATGTTGGGCAAATCATAATTGGGCAAAGAAAGAATGGAATCCGGATACAAAATCATTGAGACAAGAGCCATTGATAACAATGGCATATCCAGGAATTAATGATGCGATTAAGATGTTTAATCATCTTTTGCCTGCGTTTAAAGACAAGAGGTATTTAAGAATTGATGGTAGATTGGCTTATATGATTTTAGACGTAAAGAAAATATCTTATTTTGAAGAGATGAAGAATGTTTGGAATCAATTAGCAAAGGAAAACGGGTTGCCAGAGTTCTTCTTTATGTCATATACTACAAATATAGCTGATTTCGATGATGAAACAATAAGGAAGACAGATGTTGTTGGGTTAGATTTAATTAGAAATATTGAGCTAAAGCAAAATTACTCTAAAAGGTCACTTATTTTTAATTATTATCGAAATAAAATAGGAGGGATTCTTAGAATTCCGCAATTTGTATTCAAATATAAGGATGCAATGCGTTATTTATTAGATAAATCTTGCGAAGATGAGAATAAAGTGCCAGTAATCGTCCCTAATTGGGATTGGAGTCCTAGAAGAGGTGCAGGGGGATTGATATTCACAGATTCAACTCCTTCTCTTTTTAAACAGCATGTGAAACAGGCTCTTGAATTAATTAAAAGGAAGCCAAAGAATAAACAAATTCTAATATTAAAATCATGGAATGAATGGGGAGAAGGTAATTATATGGAACCAGATTTAAAATTCGGGAAAGGATATATACAAGCTTTAAAGGAAGCATTAGAAGAAGCTGACAAATGAATTTATAATTTCATTATAGAAAATAATTTAATATAAAGTGATTCAATTGAATTGAATATATAACATGCATCTGCAATTTGAGAATCGAATTAAAACAGCATATAAATTTGTTATATTTATGTTGTTTTTAAATAGCATGCATCCGTGGTATATATGGACAAATCAATTGTTTCTGATTACTATAGGAATAGGAGCATTATGTTCGATAGCTATTTTGTGTCTGCGTAATCCATTTCGATTATCTAAAGAGGATGTAGGATTATTTTTCATATTATTGATATATTCATTATTTGAATGTTTAAAAAGTAATATAAATGGAATTATTCAGAATATCGTCTTATTTGTGGTGTGGTGGGGACTATTGTCTCTTAATAATGAAGATAGAAAAGAATATATAAACTATATAACAAAATGGTTTTCAATTTTATTGCTAATATCATTATTTACATATTTATTGTGGCTATTTGATATCTGGAATATAGAACCTACGGAAATTGAATATAAAGATGTTGGATATAGTGCATTAAATTATATTACATTTATCATACAGAATGATGGTCGTTTGACAAATTTCTTTAGGTTTATGTCAATATTTGCAGAACCAGGTCACATGACAATGGGAATTGTGCCGTTAATAATTCTCAATAATTTCAATTTAAAGAATAAGTATGTATTAATATTATTTATTGCGGAAATTTGGTCATTTTCATTAGCGGGAATGATTACTCTTTTTATAGGATATGTTTTATTTAATTTTAATAAACATCTTATAAAAGGATTAGCATATTTAATTTTAGCATGTTCTGGATTAGTGATAATGTTTGAATCTCTTGGTTACGGGGATGTGATTGAAGTATTCTTATGGAGTCGTTTAGAGGTAAATGATGATGGAAATATTGCAGGTAATAATAGATTTACATCACAAGTTGATACTGAATATAATAAATTGTTCAATTCTATAGACTTTTTATGTGGAAAAGAAGTTGATCAAAATATCATAGATGGTAGCGCAGGTTATAAAGTGTTTATTATTCAAAATGGTTTGGTGGGTTTGATATTAGCTATAAGATATATTCATATTATTTCTTAAAATATAAAACTTATAGATTATTTATTGTTACGGTGATTTACTTATTACTTCTAACACAAAATTCCTATCCTACTTGGATGTGTATGTTGGCTCCATATTTACTTGGAGCGCCCCTGCCAAAACGACAACTTACACAAGTTTAATTAGAGTAATTAAAATTATAAATAGAATTTTATGAAGGTATTAATAATTGCACATAATCAAGGAATTCAAGGTGCTGGGATTGCTTTCGCAAATTTATGTAATGGTTTAGCCTCAATGGGAATTAAGGTTATTGCAGTTGTACCTTCTTCAAAAGGTGTTGCGCAACTCATAGATAAAAATGATAATATACGAATGTATGTTATTAAGTATATCAAAAATGAGGTGTTTCCTAATTTTAGAAGCATAAAGGATAAAATAAGATATTTGCCAAGATTGATTAGAGTCTGGGTATATCGTCCTTTTTTTAGGTCAAGGCTTGAAGAAATTGTAAAAATAGAGAAACCGGATATAATACATTCCAATACTGGAACAATACGTATAGGATCTGAAGTGGCAGAACGAAATAATATACCTCACGTTTGGCATGTTAGAGAATGTCAAAAATTGGGGTATAATTATAAGCCATTTGGAGGAGAAGGTAAGGTAAGAGATTTATTTGAAAGAAAAAATAATCATTGTATTGCAATAACTAAGAGTGTATACGATTATTATAGGTTAAATTCTACAAAGGATAAGATAATATATGATGGTGTTTTTTCTGATAAAATAATACAAACATTGCGGACTAACGTGATGAAAAATAAAGTATTGTTATATGTGGGTCTTCTTTCAGAAAAAAAAGGAGTTAGAATGTTGCTTGAAAGTTTTGAAAGAATCTCCCATAAGATTAAGGATTATGAACTTTGGCTTGTGGGAAATGATCAGATAGGAATAAAGGATATAATTTCAAAAATGCAAGCTAAGTCACAAATTAAATATTTGGGGTTTAGAAGTGATATATATAAATTGATGGCTGAGTCGAAAGTGGTTGTGGTGCCAAGTGAATATGAAGGCTTTGGCTTCATTACTGTAGAGGCAATGTTGAATGGAACTATGGTGGTAGGTAGAGATACGGCAGGCACCAAAGAACAATTTGACAATGGAAATAAATTAATAGGTTCGGAAATAGGTTTTAGATTTATAACTGAGAATGAATTAGATTCACAGTTGCTTAGAGCAATTAGTCTCCAAGAAAAGGACTATGTTTCCATAACAGAGAAGGCATTTAAAGTTGTTTCAAACATGTATTCTATTGAGAAGCATGTAAATAATGTAATAGAATACTATCATGAAATATTGGAAGAAAAATATAGCGAGTATTGAGCTAAGTATATCAAGCATTGGCTTTATAACATACATTTTTACAGTGGATAAGTATACAAAAGTATTACTACTCACTACATAAGTAATATTTACAATGACGAAAATAATACCATTTTATTTACCCCAATTTCATACTATTCCAGAGAATGATGAATGGTGGGGAAAGGGATTTACAGAGTGGACAAATGTACGTAAGGCTAAACCCTATAGGAAGGGTCAGTCACAGCCGCGAATCCCACTGAATGATAATTATTATGACTTAAGTAAAGTTGAAACTTTAAGATGGCAGGCTGAATTAGCGAATAAGTATGGAATTTATGGATTTTGCTTCTACCATTATTGGTTTAATGGGAAATTATTATTGGAGAAACCATCCCAGAATCTTTTAGCCAATAAGGATATACCTCTAAAATTTTGTTTCTCTTGGGCGAATGAACCATGGGCAAGAACTTGGGACGGAAAAAATACGGAAGTCTTAATGCCTCAAGAATATGGAACTGAAACTGAATGGGAAAAGCATTTTGAGTATCTGCTACCATTCTTTTTAGATGAAAGATATATAAAGGAAAATGGAAAGCCAATGTTCTTGATATATAAATCTGCATCCATTGAGAAATGTGAGGAAATGATGAATTATTGGAATGCTCTTGCAAAGAAAAATGGGCTACCAGGGATTCATTTTGTTGAAACTTTAAAAAAATGGTTGCCGGAAACGAGGAAGCTGCCTTTCGATGCAAAGGTGGAATTTGAGCCAACCGGAGCCAAGAATTTATCAACACTATATCTGCAAAGATTGAGGAGATATTCAATAAGATTATTAAATAAGCTCTTTAAGACATCTCTCCCCGAACATCCATCAATCTCTTTTGATGAAGAGGTAAATAAGTCGTTAAGTAATCTTTCTCCTGAGGGTACATATCCTGGAGTGTTTATGGGTTGGGACAATTCTCCAAGAACAAAAGAAAAGGGAATTTTTATTTCTCGGCCATCTAAATCTCAATTTAAGGAATATCTAAAAAAGAAGATAGACATTGGCAAGAATGTCTATAAGACGGATTACTTGTTTATAAATGCTTGGAATGAATGGGCAGAAGGTACATATCTTGAACCTGATACGGAGATGGGATATGCTTATCTTGAAGCTATATCTGAGACATTAAATGAGAATATGAAATGATTTTTTTGAATAATTATACTAAAAATATATAAGGTATGAAAGTACTTTTTTTATGTGTAAATTATAATTCCTATTCTCATTTGGTTACTTTTCTTAATACCATAGATCAATCTTTAGATGCAATTGGTAATCAAAATGTAAATGTGTCTATTTGCATAGGAGATGCTTCTGATATGAAAAGAAGTATTGAATATATTCCCGAAAATTTTGAATTATTCTCTTTCCCTATTGATAATTTGGGATATTTCGGAGGTGTGAATTGGTTAGTGAATAAAATTGGAAAGAAATATATCAATGAACAAGATTTAGTAATAATTAGCAATGTAGACTTAACCATTTCTTCAGATTTCTTTAGCCAGTTATCTTCCATATACTTAAAGTATAATAAATACGCATGGATTGCTCCACAGATTTATAGTAATGCCGAAAATCGTGATAAAAATCCAAAAATATTAATCCGACCTTCATTAAATAAAATGAAGGCTCTAAAATTGATGTACCGATTCCCAGTTATCCATCGCCTGTATGAGAAAACACTATATAAGAGAAAAAAACTTCGACCTAAATTTTCAGCAATTGAAATATACGCAGGTCATGGAGCTTTCATAATTCTAACAAAGGAATTTTTTGAAAAAGGAGGGAAAATAGAATATCCAATATTCCTGTTTGGAGAAGAACAATATCTTGCGGAAGAAATTCAGCGAATTGGGATGAAGGTCATATATGAACCATCTTTGAAAATAATGGATGAAGAACATGCTTCTACCGGTAAAATGAAAAGAGGCTCATACTATGAATATAATTATCAAGCAATAAAATACATATTAGATACATACTATGAATAAAATAGAAGAATTAGTATATCATGCGGTAAAGAAAAATCCTGCGCTTAAACAATTTATAAGAAATATATACCAATCGGCATTTGATTGTCTTCCAAAACAAAAAAATCAGTTTAAAAATAAATTGGTTTTCAGAGAAGGTTATTTTTTTGGATTCCATGATATAAGTCCATTTTCAATAGATGATACAAAACTTCTCGCGCAACGTGCTGATTTTGATTTGCGTATGCCAAATCCTGGGGAAAAATTAGATGTTGGCTATTTTGATTTTAAAGATGGAGTGATCGGTTCTTTTCATAAAATAGGGGAATCAATAGCTTGGAACTGGCATAAGGGTTGTAGACTTCAATGGTATGATGATGATAAAGTTATTTTTAATACCAGTAATGGAATTCATCCAATAGCCGTAATTGAAACAATAGATGGAAGACTGTATAAGGAACTTCCTCATGCTATTGATGCAATTTTTAATAATGATAAAGAGAGGATAGCCACTTCTTTTAGCTATACTCGATTGGAACGTTGTATGCCAGGATATGGATATCCTTATAATGATGACGGACTTATTCAAGAATATTATCCTAAACAAACAGGACTATTCTTAATGAATACAGAAACAGGAGATAGGGAACTATTGGTTAGTTTGGATGAGTTGGCAAATTCTATTCCTAAAGAAATGAAGGAGAAATATCTACATTTTGTCACTCATTCTGAATTTTCTCCGGATGGTCGATATATTTCTTTCTTATATCGTCGAATACCATTTGAAGGAAATTATATGAAAAGATGGACTCAGATCAGAGTGTATGATCGTAAAAATAAATGCTTGTATACGTTGCCAACACAAGATTCTGGTTCGCATTATGTATGGAATAATTGTAATCAGCTGATTGCTTCTTGTATTATTAATGGTAAGAGTTGTCATGTGCTTTATGACATGAATGCTATTGATAATTATAAGATAATAGCGCCACATGTCTTGAATTCAGATGGTCATCAGTCATTTGTAGGCAATTCAAAGTTCGTGACAGATACTTATCCGGATAAAAGGAGAATGGCACATATATATGAAGTTGATATTGATAATAATAATTGTAAAGAAATTGTAAGCGTATACAGCCCCAAACAGTTTCAAACAAAAGATTTTAAGTGCCATATTGCATGTGATTTGCATCCTCGTGTTTCAAAATCTGGAAAATATCTTTGTTTTGATTCTCCCTCATCGGGGAAACGAGGAATATACGTAATGAATCTTTAATTTGTGTATTTCTCTAATATATTCCAAACGTATGAAAGACTACGGACTAGTTTCAATCATAACCCCATCGTATAATTGCGCTGAATTTATAAAAGAGACCATTGAATCAATAATATCGCAATCTTATACTAATTGGGAATTGTTGATTACTGATGATTGCTCCACGGATAATTCTTGCGATGTAATAGGGAATTATGTAAGGAAAGATCCAAGAATAAAGTTAATTCGTCTTCAAAGTAATTCCGGAGCCGGTGTCGCAAGGAATACTTCGATAGAGGAGGCAAAAGGTAGGTTTATTGCTTTTTGTGACAGTGATGACCGGTGGTTCCCGGATAAGTTGGAGAAACAGTTGGCTTTTATGGAGGCTAAGAATTGTAAAATGAGTCATACATCGTATTTGACGTGTGATGAAGCTGATAAAATCACAGGAATTGTGGTATGCCGAAAGCGTGAGACGTTGGAATCGATGTGTAAGGACGATAAGATGGGTTTCCTGACAGTAATGTATGATACCAATGGAATAGGGAAAGTATATATGCCTAAATTGAGGAAACGACAGGATTGGGCATTGAAACTAAAGGTTCTTGAAAAGTGTGGTCATGCGTGTGGAATGAAAGAGCCGTTGGCATATTATAGAAAGAGGGTAGGGTCAATATCAAATAATAAGCGGTCATTGGTTAAATATAATATTGCAGTGTATCAAGAGGTATTAGGCTGGTCTAAATGGAAATCAAATCTATATTTTTATTTTAGATTCATGCCTACTCATATTACAAAATTGATTTTCCTAAGATATTTGAATAAATAGCATCAGTAAGCGTCCAATTTTGACGTATGGTATTGCTAAGGAATAAGCCCTATCTTTGCACTGACAAATTTTTAAATCGAAAAATATGTACAGTGACTCAGATTTTGAAAGATTCTATGTTGGCTATATGGTCGAAGCAATGCCTCGTGGAGTCTCGATACAGGCATACTGTAAAAAGAACAACGTGCCGTATAATCTGTTTCAATACCATGAGCTTTAACTCCCCCTTTAGGGGGTAGGGGGGCTTAATATGAGTCCAGACGAGAAATCAAAACTGATCATATTCCTGCAACAGATGCTCGAAGACTCAAGGGAGCAGGCTCAGGCTTTGGAACATCGAGCTGTTAAGGCGGAGACTGTTGCCAGGGAAGATCGAGCCAGGACAGAGGAGATGAGCCGTAAAATGGATGAACTTCTGAGTGGCATGAATGAGTTGCTGGCCTCGAACCGTATCAAGGACAACAGACTCGCGGAGCAGGACCGGCTTATTGCCGAGCTGAGGAAGGCCCTGTCAGACGCTTCTGTAGAGGAACAACCACAGAGATCTCAGAGATCACGGAGAAAAAAGTAAAAAACTCTGCGCTCCCCGTGCCCTTTGTGTTAAATAACGGCAACCGGAATTACGGACAGTTGCTGCCGATGACCATCGGAATTAGTGTTAACAAAAATTAAAAACAATCTAAATTTTTGACAGAAATTAAGAGAAGGGGCGTTGAAGCCCTTTCTCCTGACCTACACGTCAAAATTGGATGCTTACGTACGGTCGGGTTACGGCACGGCTGAGTATGGGTGTGTTGCAGTGTGGATGGGATTTTTGATTTTCTGAATGCTTTATTTTGAGCGTCTGCTCTTAACTTTTCCTGCGGATTTGCGCGGTTTGTATGGTTGCGTAAATTTGTGGGACTTAATCCGTATTTCTTATGAAAGGTATCGTTCTTGC
>NZ_SRYB01000038.1:0-46973 GCF_004793975.1 Lepagella muris | reverse complement strand
TGTCTTTTTGCAATCACATACGAAAAGAGACTGCCTAAACTTGTTAGACAGCCTCTTTTTCTATTATTTTTATATCTGCTATCGGGGAGATTATTGCTGGTCTCTGCCGTGGCAGTTCTTGTATTTCTTGCCGCTGCCGCAAGGACAGGGATTATTACGTCCTACTTTCGGCTGTGCCTTCATCGGTTGCTTCGGCTGCTCCTGCTGACGGTTGGTCTGGGCTGCCTGACGCTGTGCCGTCTCACCGGGGTAGCTGTCGCGGGTTGTGCTATAGTTTGCGTAAGGATTCGGCATTGTCTGAGATGTGTATTCCCTGCGTATCTCCTGCTGTGCGGCATGACGACGCTGTTCCTGTGCCTCTCTCGCTGCTGCCTCGGCTGCCTTTGCCTCGGCATAGTCGGGCACTGCCAGACGACCACGCATCAGGGTAGCCACCGACTTGGAGTTCATATCCCAAAGCATCTTCTTCCAAAGCTCGTATGCCTCCAGTTTATAGATCACGAGAGGATCCTTCTGTTCGTAGGATGCATTCTGCACCGACTTGCGAAGCTCATCCATCTCGCGGAGCTGCTCCTGCCATGCCTTGTCGATTGACGAAAGAAGCACTGTCTTCTCCCACGCTTTCGTAAGGGCTGCACATCCGTTGTCGTATGCCTCCTTTATGTCGCAACGTATGTTGAACATACGACGTCCGTCGGTCACGGGCACCCCCACAAGACCTGTGGCACCTCTCTCCTCTACAAATTCTTTTATATAGGGCATAGCACCCTCTGCCATCTTCTGCTTGTTGCGGGCATAAGTCTGCATGGCCGCCTCTGCAAGCCTATCAGTCATGACAGGGGCATCAAGCTTGGCATATTCCTCTTCCGTAAACGGCACCTCGATTGCAAGCGACTTGCGCACTGCCTCGTCAAACTCGCTGAATCCGCCATCGTAACGACGTGATGCGAGTTCAAGAGACGTCTCATAAATCATATTGGCAATATCCGTGCCGATACGTTCACCCTTGAGTGCGTTCTGACGACGACCATATACACCCTTTCTCTGGGCATTCATAACGTCGTCATATTCCACAAGGCGTTTACGGATACCGAAGTTATTCTCCTCGACGCGCTTCTGAGCATTCTCGATTGAACGGGTCACCATCTTGCTCTCGATCATATCGCCCTCCTGGAATCCGAGTCGGTCAAGAGTCTTGACGATACGCTCGTTGGCAAAGAGACGCATAACGGTGTCTTCAAACGACACGAAGAACACGGATGAACCCGGGTCGCCCTGACGTCCGGCACGTCCGCGGAGCTGACGGTCGACGCGACGTGACTCATGACGCTCTGTGCCGATGATTGCCAGACCGCCTGCGGCCTTCACTTCCGGCGACAGCTTGATGTCGGTGCCTCGACCTGCCATGTTGGTGGCAATGGTCACGGTGCCGGTCTTACCTGCCTGAGCCACAATCTCCGCCTCCTTCTGATGGTATTTGGCATTAAGCACCTGGTGAGGAATCTTGCGGAGCTGAAGCATCTTGGAAAGCAACTCGGAAATCTCCACCGACGTTGTGCCCACGAGCACAGGGCGTCCTGCCTTAACCATATCCTCAACCTCCTGGATAACGGCTGCATATTTCTCCTTCTTGGTGCGATATACACGGTCGTTCTGGTCGTTACGGATTACGGGGCGATTGGTAGGTATCTCAGTCACCTCAAGTTTATAGATATCGTAGAACTCTCCAGCCTCCGTCATTGCCGTACCGGTCATACCGGCAAGCTTACGGTACATACGGAAATAGTTCTGGAGTGTGATTGTTGCGTAGGTCTGTGTGGCAGCCTCAACCTTCACGCCCTCCTTAGCCTCGATAGCCTGGTGAAGACCGTCGCTATAACGACGACCCTCCATGATACGTCCGGTCTGCTCATCGACAATCTTAATCTTATTGTCGTCGATCACGTATTCCACATCCTTGTCAAACAGGGTATATGCCTTCAGAAGCTGGTTGACGGTATGCACACGCTCCGCCTTGATGGAATAGTTCTGCAGAAGTGCATCCTTCTTCTCCTGATGTTCCTCCTTTGTGCCCTCCTCATTCTCCACGGCTGAAAGCTGTGCGGCGATATCGGGAAGCACGAAGAACTCAGGGTCCTGAGTGGTGCCGGTCAGCACCTCGATACCCTTGTCGGTAAGTTCTATGCTATGGTTCTTCTCATCGATCACGAAGAAAAGCGGCTCAACAGCCTTCGGCATCTCGCGGTTGTTGTCTGCCATATACTTAGCCTCCACCTTCAGAAGAAGCTGCTTGATACCCTCCTCGCTGAGATAGCGGATAAGAGGATTATGCTTCGGCAGACCCTTATAGGCGCGGAATAGCGACAGTCCGCCATCCTCCAGAAGCTGATCGGCGGTAAGTGGTTTCTTACCCTCCTCCTTCTTGTCGAACTTCGCCACTTTCTCCGGGTCGCCGCTTGTGGCTGCTGCAATCTTATCCTTTGCCTCAAGCAGAAGACCCTGCACGAGCTTACGCTGTGCGTTGACAACCTTCTCCACATTCGGCTTGAAATCGTTGAACATCTGGTCGTCGCCCTTAGGCACCGGACCGGATATAATCAACGGCGTGCGGGCATCATCGATAAGAACCGAGTCGACCTCATCGACAATGGCATAGTAATGTTCGTCACGCTGCACGAGATCTGAGGTCTGTGTCGCCATGTTGTCGCGAAGATAGTCGAAACCGAACTCGTTGTTTGTGCCAAACGTAATGTCGCAACGATAGGCGCGACGACGTTCCTCCGAGTTAGGATCTGTCTTGTCGATACAATCTACGGTAAGACCATGGAACTGATAGAGAGGACCCATCCACTCCGAGTCACGTTTTGCAAGGTAGTCGTTGACGGTCACCACGTGTACGCCCTCACCCGTCAGTGCGTTGAGGAACACAGGGAGTGTAGCCACGAGAGTCTTACCCTCACCGGTCGCCATCTCCGCAATGTTGTTAGAAGCCTTGTCGCCGTTCATTATGCCGTGGAGCACCATGCCGCCGATAAGCTGCACATCGTAGTGCACCATGTCCCAAGTCATCTGGTTGCCGCCGGCAAGCCAGCTTGTGCGATAGACAGCCTTGTCGCCTTGTATCGACACGAAATCCTTACCGGCAACGGCAAGATTGCGATCTGCCTCAGTGGCTGTCACCTCGATTGTGTCGTTCTGTGCGAAACGGCGTGCCGTCTCCTTCACCACGGCAAACACCTCCGGGAGCACCTCGTCAAGACGGCGTGCATACATCTTGAACATCTCCTCGCGAAGCTCATCGATCTTCTTCCAATAAGGCTCACGCTTATCATATTCGAGAGTCTCAAGCTCGGTGCGGATCTCCGCCATCTTATCCTTATACTCCTTTGCCTCGCCACGTATGCCATCGCGTATCACGTCGATTCTGCCGCGAAGTTCATCGTGTGAAAGCCCAGTCAGCTCATCGCTTATAGGGTTTATCTCTTTTTTGAGGCGATCCCAAAGAGGACGCACTGCGCGCTCGCTCTGATCGCCGAATATCTTTTTAAGTAGTCCGTTTAATCCCATGGATTCTTATGTTTTTTCAATTGGTTGGTGTTTAGATGTTCACTTTTTGAGGTTGAGAGGCTTGGATGCGGATCCATTGGGTGAACGTATTCTCAGCACCTGAGTGACAGTGGGAGCCACGGCTGTCGCATCGACAGGGGTGCCTATTGTGACCGGCTCCACGTTTGGTCCCATGATAAACACGGGCGTCTGTACGAGTCCGGAGCGGATTACCTGTGTCTCATTGGGGAATTTCGTATCGTCCACTACCGACCAGCCGGCATTGAACTCCAATATCACATCGCCACCGGTCTTCGGGTCAGTGCCGAGACGCATTGCCTCCATCGCCGGCAACGACGACGCCATTATGTCGCTCATTGTAAAGGCATCGCTGACGCCGCTCATCTGCACGAGAAAATCACGCGACGCCTCCGCCACTTCCTTGAGATCGAGTTTGCGCTCCTCTATCTGCTTGCGGTCAAGATAGACGTGTCCGCCACTGAACGTGTCGACATAATCACCGTTGCCATAGCGGGCGGCGAGATATGAATTAAGCAGCGACAATGCACGCTTTACAGAGAAGTAGCCTGTCGGAGTACGGTATTTAGCATCATCCTCCACTGCATCGTCGTAGTAGCCTGTAGAAGCCACGTAGACAAGGGTGTTGTTGAGACCGACGTATTTGTCGATTGCATCAAACAGACGTGACAACTGCCCGTCAAGACGCAGATAGCTGTCTTCAAGCTCCAGACGGAAATCCCCATCCTTCACGTATTTGTAGGGGGCGGCGGTATAGCCTATGTTGAGCATGTCGATAGCATCGCCACGGCTCCCTATCTTCAGATCCCGAAGACAGGTTATCGCCACGTCTGTCACCTCTGTGTTGACCATCGGCGAGGAGATATACATGCGATACACGCTGCGGTCAGCCGTAGGGAAGGTATGCTTGAAATCAAGTATGCGTTTCTGTGCCGGCAGTCCCGGATATGTGGATAGCGGACGCGACGGCTTCCATTGCATCGTGTCGAGACGCGACGTGATAGGGTCACTGTAGTTGCGCTGTGTCAGCTGCGACGGAGCCTCACGATAATACGTGGTGGTAGCCCATTTCCCGGTGTTGTCATTAATCCAGAAAGCCGACGTGCCGGCATGACCAGCCATGATGATTGACTGCTGCGGATCGGGGGATATGGAATAGACTGCCGCAAGTCCGGCTCCATCTATGGCTATCTCGTCGCTGATGGTAGACAGACGCAAACCGACGGGAGAATATGTCTCGGTCGTAAAATTACCGATCATGGTGGCATCCTGAAGTGCGGGCACCATGTCGCGCACATTGGGATCATACACCTTTGATGACGTGACCCCGTTATGGCGTGGATATCCCCCGGTGTAGATCATCGCGGTGCCGCTCACCTTGTCGAGTCCGTTCACCTTGAAATCCACATCCTTCAGGAAAGCCCCGTCTTTCATGAGCTTGTTAAACCCCTTTTCGCCAAAAAGGTTCTGTAGATATTCGATATAATCGGTGCGTAGCTGGTCTATCATGATCCCCACGACCAGTTTTGGACGCGAGGCATCAGCATAGAGCATCGTATTGATGCCCACAAGACCGCATATCACCGATGTAATCAGTCGATTCATTTACTTTTTTACGATTTCTTCTTTATTGTTATTCCGCGAGCGGATCTACCCTTTCGCGTCGCAGGCGTTCTTACTGTGGAAGAAGACCGCCCATTATTATTATAACTATCTTTGTGGATGATTATTGCATAAGTGGCTGAAAGTATCAGCGTGATGCCTATAAGCGGGAAGATGGCAGGGTTGCCACTTTGCTGCATGAAGGGCCACACAAGCAACATACAGATGAGAGCAACTATGTCGCAATAAGCCATCGCCACCGCTGCCGGACGCAACGTGCGCCACCACACACACAACCCGATCACCAGCTGAAGAGGATTGAGCCATATCAGAAGCATATTGGGCGATGTTGCCTCATGGCTTGATATAAACACCAGAAATGCCGTCAAAGTTCCCGTTAATCCCAAAAGAGTGAACCACAAGGAATATACCCATTTTATTATCCTATTGGTTTTCAAACTATAGGCAGCAAACACAATCGTCAGGACAAATAGTATCCATGCCACTGCCAATGGCGACAACCAAAAGGGAGTCGGACCGAGCGTCACGTCGCCGTCACCCTCATTGAGCACACGCGTGGCTTTCACGAGCCGTCGCCCGTCAGAGAGTCGCGCTGCTCCCGCCCTCTGCATCATTTCAACAGGCACAAACATCTCCTCGCGCCCGGTCACTCCATAGTCGATACCCGAACCCAAGGCAAGGTCGATACCAAACTGATACCACGGATAATTGCGGTTGTAGGCACGCATCTCATTACGGAACGTTCCGTAGGTGACGCTATCGGGATAGATCACCCGCACATCGTCATAAGCGTCGTCGATCCGGTCAAGGATGCGCGTGGCACAGTTGTCCTTCACGTAGTTGTAGCGGTAGCGGCGATTCTGCGGCAACGCCTCTGTCTGGAGAAGTGCAAGAAGCCTGTGAGCCTCCTCAGGGGTAAGATTGAGATCCTGCTCCACCACTCTCGACCCACGTGAGACGTATTCCGGCATAAACCATTCAAACGGATATCCGGCACACAGATAGTCGGTCTCCCCTTTCACAAACCGGTAGACGAAATTCGGCTCGCGGAAGTTGAACACTCCGTAGTTCCACACAGAGTCTCTCCCCTCTCCTCTCACTCGGATAGCCTCATGACCGTAAAGTTCATATATTTCCGGACCGGGATAACACGTGATAAGGCTGACCGTCAAAGGCGAATCGGCTTCTCCGGCAGACTTGGCACGGGGCATATCTCCGGCAGTGACGGCAGTGGCGGGAAGCCACGACAACGCCATGACAATAAGTATTGCCATGGCGCCCGTGATCGTTCGATATATTGACTTTAGTATCAATTCATGCAAGGATTTATGCATTGCAATCATTCGAGATTAAAACTCGCAGTTCTTCGGATAGCGCGGGAAAGGTATCACGTCGCGGATGTTCTGCATACCGGTGACGAAGAGCACCAGACGCTCGAAACCGAGACCGAAACCGCTGTGAGGAACCGTGCCGTATTTACGGGTGTCCATATACCAGTCCATGCCGGTCAGTCCAAGCTCCTCTATACGTTTCTGCAGCTTCTCATAATTCTCCTCTCGCTGGCTACCGCCGATAATCTCACCGATTTTCGGGAAAAGCACGTCCATTGCGCGGACAGTCTTGCCGTCATCGTTGAGCTTCATATAGAACGCCTTTATCTCCTTAGGATAATCGGTCAGGATGACCGGTTTCTTGAAATGCTCCTCCACGAGATAACGCTCATGCTCCGATGCAAGATCGACGCCCCAATAGACCGGGAACTCGAATTTCTTGCCGCTCTCCTCGAGGATCTTCACGCCCTCGGTGTAAGGTAGACGCACGAAATCGTTCTCAACCACAAATTTAAGGCGGTCGATAAGTTCCTTGTCAAAATGGTCGTTGAGGAATTTTATATCATCGGCGCAATGCTCAAGCGCGTAGGTGATGCAATATTTAATAAACTCCTCGGCGAGATCCATATTGTCGGCTATCTCATAGAATGCCATCTCCGGCTCTATCATCCAGAACTCGGAAAGGTGGCGCGGCGTATTGGAGTTCTCCGCACGGAATGTCGGTCCGAATGTATAGATCAGACCGAGAGCCGTAGCACCTAACTCACCCTCAAGCTGACCGGAAACGGTAAGCGATGCGAGTTTGCCGAAGAAATCCTGAGAATAGTCGATATTTCCTGCCTCATCTTTAGGCAAATCGTTGAGAGGAAGCGTGGTCACCTGGAACTGTGCACCTGCGCCCTCGCAATCCGATGCCGTGATCAGCGGAGTATGGAAATAATAGAATCCTTTATCGTTGAAGAATTTATGTATGGCGTATGCGAGTGCGTGGCGTATGCGGAGCACGGCACCGAACGTATTGGTGCGCGGACGCAGATGCGCCTTCTCGCGAAGGAATTCAAGAGTATGACCCTTCTTCTGAAGCGGATAGTCGCCGGGGGCTGTGCCGTACACTTCAAGCTCACGAGCCTGTACCTCAACCGACTGACCTGCACCCTGAGATGCAACCAACTCCCCCTGCACGTGGATGCTCGACCCGGTGGTGATTGCCTTCAGGTCGTCGTCGGAGAATTTAGAAAGGTCAAACACAATCTGAAGATTGTTGATGGTGCTGCCGTCGTTCAATGCCACGAACTGCACGTTTTTGTTGCCTCTCCTGGTTCTTACCCAGCCTTTGACATCTACAATCTCACCGGCATGAGATGCGCCTTCCGTGAGAACGGTCTTGACTGTCTTTCTTCTTATATCTTCCATCTGTCAAAAAAAATACATTATGAAGGATTTTACTCGAAGCTACCCATGCGGAGGAAGTTAACCTCTTCCTGAGTGAGATAACGCCAGCGTCCACGGGGAAGGTTCTTCTTGGTGAGTCCGGCGAAGTATACGCGGTCAAGCTTGGTGACGCGATAGCCCAGACTCTCGAATATACGGCGCACGATACGGTTTCTGCCGCTGTGGATCTCGATGCCTGCCTGATTGCGGTCGGTCTCGCTGACGTAGCTGATTGCATCGGCATGAATCTCCCCATCCTCAAACTCGATACCATCGGCGATGCGCTGCATATCCTCCTCGGTGATATCCTTGTCGGTCCACACGTGGTAGATCTTCTTCTTCACAAACTTGGGATGAGTGAGCTTAGAAGCAAGGTCGCCATCGTTGGTGAGAAGCAGCACGCCCGTAGTGTTGCGGTCAAGGCGTCCTACAGGATAGATACGCTCGCGGCACGCATTCTTCACAAGGTCAAGCACGGTGAGGCGTCCGTTGGGGTCATCGCTAGTGGTCACGCAGTCTTTCGGCTTGTTGAGAAGCACGTAGCACTTGCGCTCCGGAGTCACCACCTTATCATCATATTCCACCACGTCATCATGTGAGATCTTGGTTCCGAGTTCAGTGACAACCTCTCCATTTACCTTCACGAGACCCTGTGTGATGAATTCATCAGCTTCACGACGTGAGCAAATGCCGGCATTTGCCATAAATTTGTTAAGACGGATCTGTTCGTTGGGATCGATATCCTCAAGTATGTAGTCCACCTGTTTCGGACGCGGGGTGAACATCTTGTTGTTTTGAGGCTTGCGGAATCCTCCCTGGTTGCGGTTGTTATAGCCACCCTGGTTGCGGTTGTTGTAGCCGCCCTGGTTACGGTTGTTGTAGCCGCCCTGGTTGGGACGCTGCTGGTAGCCACCCTGGTTGCGGTTGTTGTAGCCGCCCTGGTTGCGGTTGTTGTAGCCGCCCTGGTTGGGACGCTGCTGGTAGCCGCCCTGGTTGCGGTTGTTGTTATAGCCGCCCTGGTTGGGACGCTGCTGGTAGCCGCCCTGGTTGCGGTTGTTGTAGCCGCCCTGATTACGATTATTGTAATTATTCTGACGCGGCTGATAATTGCCCTGACGCGGCTGATAACCTTGACGCGGCTGATAGCCTCCCTCTGCATTCTGATGGAAGCCGGTCTCAGAAGCACCTTCAGTCTTCTCTCCTTCGCCATCGGAAGCGGCGGGACGCTGCTGATAATTCTGCTGATAAGCGGGACGGTCGTAATGGTTGTTGTAGTTATTTCTGCCGTATCCCATCGGACGCTGCTGATAACCATACTGTCTCTGCTGGTAACCTTGACGGTCGCCATACTGACGGTTGGCAGGCTGACGTTCGCCGGAAGCGTTGTCATCGTTAGGGTAATTCACTTTCTCATAGCGGTTTTCTGAATCTCCGCTCTCTGCATTCCCGGCAGTGGGTGCTACGCCGATTCTCGGCCGTTTTGGTTTCTTTTCTGATTCCATCTTGACAAATTTCTGTTTCTTTTTTCTTATCCGGTCAAAACTATGCCCTCACGGCAGCCGACCTCAGAAAGGGTTATTATGTATTTTATTTGAGTTTTTGATTGGTGTCTCAATAATATTAATTGGCTATATATCAATTAATCTGTGTGAACGACATCAACAATTGAAGCAATGAAGTCGCAGATGCGCCTCATATTGGCGCAAAATTAATAAAAAAATTTCAAAACAAAATAGTTTTCTCGAATAAATTTAAATATCAGGCAGCTGAGATCGTAATCTCAGCTGCCTGAATGGTCTTTATTGTCTTTACTGTCATTATTGACATTACTGACATTATCGACATTAATGTCAGTTTGTCAATCACAATTTGACGCTATATTATTTGCGTGGTGCGCCTGTGATTTTCTCCAATCCCTTGGCTATATCGTTGAAGATATCATCCACTACGCCGCTTCCATTGACAGGGAGATACTTCCCTTCGTTATGGTAGTAATCGCGGAGCGGGGATGTCTGGTTGTGGTAAACGTCAAGACGTTTCTTGATGGTGTCGATATTGTCGTCAGCACGCCCTGTCTCCTTGCCACGGTTGAGCATACGCTCCACAAGTTCCTCCTCCGGCACTTCAAGACCGACAACGGCATGAAGCTCCGTGCCTCGCTTTGCCAAAAGCTCCTTCAATGCCTCTGCCTGCGGGATAGTGCGTGGGAAACCATCAAAGATAACCCCCTTCTTTCCCTTAGCATCCTTTTCAAGGACGTCATCAAGTATGCTTATCATAAGCTCATCGGGAATAAGTTGTCCCTGAGAGATAAACTCCTGTGCCACCTTCCCAAGATCTGTACCACGTTTGATGTGATCACGAAGAACTTCTCCCGTAGAAATATGGAATAGTCCGAATTCATCAATTAGTTTTGCACTTTGTGTCCCTTTGCCACTGCCGGGAGCACCGAATAATACCAGATTCATATAGTTTATGGTTTAAGGTTTATACTTTATAGTGGAGAGTGGAGAGCCATTTTATCTACTCTTTTTATCGAGATACAGAGACCGATCCGGAAGACCTACTCTTTGATGACGTAGATATCCTTCAGGTTGCGCACCTTGCCATCGAGGTCAAGACCATATCCGATGATAAAACTTGGGGGAATCGTGAATGCTGCATAATCCGGGGTGAAACCTGTCTTGCTGCTTGCCGGCTTATGGAGTAGAGTGACAAATCTCACCGATTCCGGACCCTGTTTCTTGATATCGGCTATCATCTGCTTTGCCGTCAGACCGGTGTCGACGATATCCTCGATAATGACAACATCCCGTCCGGTCAGATCCTCCGTAAGACCGACAAGCTGCTTGACATTACCAGTGGTCGACATGCCCTCGTAGCTCTTGTAGCGCACGAATGTCACCGAGCAGTCGTTGATGCCACATTCCCGGATTAAGTCTGCCGCGAATATGAATGCCCCGTTTAAGACACAGATAAACAGCGGGCGCTTACCCTCCAGGTCCCTGCGAAGTTCTGACGCCACTCGCTTTACCTGACGGCGGATCTCATCCCTCTTCAGGAACGGGACGAACGTGAGTCCGTCTACCACTACCTCTTCAGCTATCCGCTCGTCGTCTGTCATCAATTTCTCTTCCATGATATTTATCCTATATTTTCACTTTCTTTCCACCGATGATGTATATACCCTTGGGAAGCGATGCAATCTCTTCATCAGTAGCATCCTGATAAAGCTGCACTCCCGTGATGGAGTAGACTGCCCGCGGTTTATTCCCACCGACTGCCTCTATCTCATCCACGTCCGCCTCAAATTCCGAATGAGTCTTTACGCATTTGAGTTCATCCTCATACCATCCCGGCACCACGAGATATGCCGTATTCGCCGGCACGTAATCAAGTCCGGATGCCTTGACAAAGCCAAGTGAGCCATCGGCACATCGCCCGAGCACACGCATTGTAGTCGGGTCATACTTGACGCGGTTGATATGTCCGGCTATGTCGCAGTTGAAATACTGACCTTTCAGCTTGTTGCCGCTGACCGCACTCCCTGTGCCCCCTACTGTCATACGGTTATCACCCGGCTCTGTCCCGACACATTCCACAACCACAGGAGTGGCGGCGGGAACTGTGCCCTCTATCTCGGAAAGCTCGACCCAACCGTTCTTGACATTGCTGACATAATACATCTTCACTCCGGAGGAATATGCCGAAAACGGGAAGGAGGCATATACCGTGGTGTAGAGCGACCCATCAGCATCCACATCTGGCATCGCTCCATAGAAATTCTCGCCCGCCGCATCCATCGGGAGTATAAACCATTTACGATAGTCGCCTGAGGAATTGGTACCCATTGTGCCACGATTACCCGACCAAGAGTTGCCATCAGCAAGATATTTTGTCACTCTACCATCTGTGCCGTATGCCATGTATAGCTTCTGCCCTTTTGAGTTGCCATTCTCCCGCAACTTCAAATAATGGTCTATGATCTGATAAACCCCCGTGCCTTGCGTGGTAAGCTGATATTCCGATCCCACTTTTGAAATATAAAATACAGAGGCTGGATCGTGTGACACATCATCAAACACGAGCCATAGTTTTATTGCCTGCAAATCAGCTGTTGTGGCGGCAATATCGATACTGCCGCGATTGTCTATAACCGATGCATAGCGTTTTGTCTTGTAATTTTCAACCCTGTAGTAACCATCACCATTCAAATCAGCATATACGCCTAAAGTAGTTGCCGCCGCAACAATAAGAGTAAATATTTTCTTCATAAAAACATTATTTCCATACCTGCATACCCATCTGAACCGACAATTAAAGAGATGCCTGACATTCATAGGGAATCGGAATTTAAAAAATTGGTCATACCGGAGCATATCCGATATGACCAATTTAATAACGATTATTTTCTATAATTATTTCACCTATTGCGAAATATTACGCATCTCACTGCGCAATACAGATTGCCACACGGTTCTGTACGGGATCGGGATAAGGCTGATCCTCTGCCTCACCCATGCTCTTCACTGTCATGCGAGATGCAGAAATACCGTATTTTGTCTTAAGCATATTGGCAACTGCCTCTGCACGGCGTGCTGCAAGACGAAGGTTAAGCTGGAGTGAGCCTGTGCCCTTGTCGGCATAACCTGTAATCGTAACCTTTGCATCAGGATGCTCCTGAAGGAAGTCTGCAACCGTAGCCACCTTTGTAGCCTCGCTGCCAACGATAGCAGTAGTGTTGATCTTGAAGAACACGTCGCGACGAAGCATCTCTACCTCTTTCTTTACAGGCTCTTCCTTAACAACCTCTACAGGAACTTCCACAACTTTCTCAACGATCTTCTCGATCACCTGAGGAGCCGGCTCCTCGATTACGCGGGTGCGAGTCTCATATTTGGGACCGAAGGCGTATTTAACGCCTACGAGTGCGTTGAAATACCAGTCAGAGTTTGAGCCGATCTTTGAGTTGTAGTTATCGCTGAGGGTATTTGCCATAACCTCAAGACCCACCTGGACGTTCTCTGCCACGTTGAAGTTAACGTCAAGACCGAACTGTCCGAGGAAACGTACCACTGTGCCATCCCATGCATTGCCGAGAAGCTTGTAGTCAGCACCGTAAATCTGATTTGCACCTGCGGCACCAGACACTTGCTTGAGATAAGCGGCGTTGATGTCGTTAGCCTCACCATTGCCGAAGCCGATGTTCATTCCGAGACCAGCGATAAGGTTAACCTCAACAAGACGGTTGGGATTGTAGCCGCCGATAAGGTTGGTCATGTCTACAACCGCATCAATAGTGGGTGCTACATAGTTCCATTTCCAACGGGGATCGTCCTGACCCTTCATCTTGAGGATACCTTTGCTCTGCCATGCGTTTACAGCAAGACGGGCACCGATGTAGGGATTGAACTTATAGCCTACTGCAAGCTGTGCATTCGGACTGAGGAGCTTGCCGAAGCCACCCTCGCCAAGAGTCTCCTGCATACCGAACTGAGCCTGACCATACCAGTGAGGAAGGAATACGTATTCGGTGACTGTTTCCTGAGCGTTGGCACAGAGACCACCGAACAGAAGAGACGCTGTCAAAAGAATTTTATTTAATTTCATTTTCATTTTCTTTTTTGGGTTCTGTAATTATATATAACAACTCAGTGATTACTTAACCGTAACGTAGTAACGACGGGTAGATGTGTAGCCACGGTAGTCAAGTGCGGAGTAGAGAATTGCGTATGTCTTGCCTGACTGGAGTTTGCTTGCATCAATACCTACACGGTTTACTGTGCCTGCAAGCACTTCATTAAGACCTGCGCCACCGGCATTTAGATTAGCCACGTTGGATGCGTCAAGAGTGCCGTCAGCCTTAACCTCACCTACAACTGCAACATACTTCTTGTAAGCCGGAACCACGAGTTCTGCATTGTAAGAAGTGAGATACATTGTCACTGAGTTACCGCTACCCTTTACAAATACCGAAGGATCTGTCCAATCTGTTGAGAAATGGTGAAGCTCGCCATCTCCGCCCTTGTATGCTGCATATACCTGCAGATATGCATTCGGGTTCTCAAGGATACCATTAACCTTATTGGCGATGCGGTTCCAGAGTTCAACAAATTTCTGTGCACCGTCAAGTTTGCCGGCAATCTGATTCTCAATCTTGTCAAGGATATCGGTCAACTGTTCATTGATTGAAGCATCTACGCTCTTAAGTTGGCTATTGATATCTGAGATAAGAGTCTCAACCTGACCGATCAACTGCTCCTTAACGGCAGCCTCAATCTCACCGGTAAATCCGGAACCCGGTTTATTCGGATCTCCGTTGATGGATTCTACAATAGAGTTGACAAAGTCGTTCAACGCGGTGTTATTGTCTCCAGGTATTGAAACCGTACCACCATCATAGCCAAGTATAAGTTCACCCTCAAGAGGATTGCCCATACCATCCTTTACTGATGAAAGATCTATCTTTATCTGTGATTTCTCAATCTCAAATTTAACATCTTTAAGACTGAAATCCCAATTATATTTTGACTCATCGATGCCAAGATTCAACTCAATCTTGATATCCTTTCTGAGATCAGCGAAGAAATCATGGAGAACGTTTGACAAGCGACCGAATGTCGGAAGCTTCTTGCTTGACGACATACCTTCAGCTGTACGGAAGCTCAATGGATGGAACGTAGTAGCTGCAATGTCATACTTTGAAAGGATTGAACGATCTTCAGTAGCATCTGACCCGAAGATAGGAGACTGCGTTGTGAGCTCGACTGCGTATGCAGGAAGGATACCGTCAAACTGACGATAGAGAGCAGCTGCAAGATCAGCGATGCTTGACTTAGAGCGGTCGTTGTAAAGATCCTTAACCGCTGATTTCAATGCAGGATCAATCTCAAGTTTGATAGCTGCAATATCGTCAACTGTGGGAAGGATGTTAACTCTGTAGAGACCGTTCTGCTTGCCGGCACGTGTGCCGAAAGAGACACCGAAATTGAATTCAACATCATTATCCTTTACAAGTTCAAGCTGACCGAGCACATATTCACCATTGCTCTTGACAAGACGGATCTTCATGCCGCTGCAATCGATGTTGCTGGGATTAACTGTAACGTAAAGATTACCGAGGGTTCCAATCTTAGTATCCTTTGTAACCAAATCAGCTTCGTTGGTTGCTGAATGACCAAGAGCTGCCCATACAGCATCACCGAGGTCGCCGGCAAGATTATCCTGGCTGTACTCAAACACGGAGTTTCCATTGTTCGGGAAATGGATGTCGTGGTCAGCAGAATAGAAGTAGTTGGCAAGGATTGTGTTGCTTACACCGATAGGCAGGTTGAACGTACCGAACATCGGGTTAACACAACGCTGAATCTCGATGTTGGTGATGAGCTGCGCAAACATCTTATCAACAAAAGAAGTAATTTTCCCAGCGGCAGCAAGGGCTTCATTTCCTGTAATCTGAGCAGCATCAGCAGCAGCCTGTGCTGCATCAGCAGCAGCTTGTGCTGCATCAGCAGCAGCTTGTGCAGCATTTGCTGTGCCTTGCGCTGCCTCAGCAGCAGCCTGTGCAGCAGCAGCAGCCTGTGCTGCCTCATTAGCTTTAGTCAAGGCGGCCTGCGCTGTAGCATTCGCACCATTGGCTGCATTTTTTGCCTGTTCAATAAGACCGATTAATTCCGTCTTATCTGCTTGAGTAAGATAACCGGCTGTTTCAAGGGTAAGCACACGTGCCTCAAGTGCCTGCAACCTAGCCACCGTAGCGTATTCGCCCTTATCCTGTTTTTCAGCGATAAGATCCTGAAGCATTTTCACAACATCGGACTGCGACTGTTTGATTTCAGTTTTGAAGCTGTCCTCGTTGTCCTTACAAGAAGTGAACATGCCGACCCCACCGGTCGTAACGGTAAGCAACAGCAAGCCGTTGATTAGTTTTCTATTCATTCCTTAATAGATTTGAATTGATTAATATTTGTTTTTTATTGTAGTGTTCCATTTTTTGTTAGACATAGACGCGCTGACACCCCGTCGGACAACCGACCTTATCAGCATTACTATATTAACTTTAAGTGAATTGCGGTTGTGGAAAGAAGACATTAAAGCTTCATATCAGGGACTCGGATACCCGAATTCACTCTGAAAATTGACCACAAAGGTAAGACTCTTTATTGTATCTAACAAATTTTTAGAAAAAAATATCGCAACTTTCTCAATTTTTCTTAAAATTATTCCTTTTAGCACAATATTTCAGCACATTTCTCCAACCATTTTTAACCATTCATCATTCGGACGAAATCACAACCGCAAAGGGTGCAGAGGGCGCGGAGTTTTTTTATTTTTTCTCTGTGGTCTCTGTTTACTCTGTGGTGAAAATAAACCGCGGAGAACGCGGAGGGCGCGGAGTTTTTTTTATTTTTTCTCCGTGCCCTCCGTGCGCTCTGCGGTGGAGATAAACCGCGGAGAACGCGGAGGGCGCGGAGTTTTTTTTATTTTTTCTCCGTGGTCTCTGTGCGCTCCGTATGCTCTGCGGTGGAAATAAACCACGAAGAACGCGGTGAGCGTGGAGTTTTTTTTATTTTTCTCCGTGGTCCCTGTGCGCTCTGTGGTGAAAATAAACCGAGAAGAACGCGGAGGGCGCGGAGTTCTTTATTTTTCCTCCGTGGTCCCTGTGTGCTCTGTGGAGGAAATAAACCGCGAAGAACGCGGAGGGCGCGGAGGTTTTTTATTTTTTCTCCGTGGTCTCTGTGGTGGAAATAAACCACTGCTGTATTTAGTTTTTAATAATAAAGTCATGTGGGAATTAGTGTTTCTGTGATAATAAATTTATTTTATTGTATTTTTCAAATAATATTTTGTAAATTTGACACATAATAATTTACACCTATGTATCATGAATATTAATGAAATTGGCACTATTATAGTGGATGCTGCCATAACGGTACATCGCCTATTAGGTCCTGGATTGCTTGAATCTTGTTATGAGACATGTCTTATGTATGAGTTAACCACACGAGGATTGTTTGTCGAACGTCAAAAAAGCATACCCATTATTTACGGCTTAATTAAACTTGAATCGGGATATAAGATTGATCTATTGGTTGAAAAACAGATTGTCATTGAATTGAAATCGGTCGAAACTCTAAAAGATATTCACACCGCTCAAATTCTCACTTATATGAAATTAGGTTCATATCGATTAGGGTATCTGATGAATTTTAACGAACGGCTAATGAAAAATGGTATAAAGCGTTATATTTTAACGATTGAATAAACGGTATCACGACCACGGAGAGCACGGTGTTTTTCTCTGTGATCTCCGTGGTGAAAATAAACCGCGAAGAACGCGGAGGGCGCGGAGATTTTTTATTTTTCTCCGTGGTCTCCGTGCGCTCTGTGGTGAAAATAAACCGCGAAGAACGCGGAGGGCACGGAGATTTTTTATTTTCCTATGTGGTCTCCGTGTGCTATGCGGTGGAAATAAACCACGAAGAGCGCGGAGATTTTTTATTTTTCTCTGTGGTCTCCGTGCGCTCTGCGGTGAAAATAAACCGAGAATAACGCGGAGGACGCGGAGATTTTTTATTTTTCTCCGTGCTCTCTGTGCGCTCTGCGGTGGAAATAAACCAGGGAGGGCACGGAGTTTTTTTACATAACTTTGTGATCTTTGTGGTGATTTTGCAGATGGTGTTCGTTTGTCTGACAAAATTTTACTAATTTTGCAGATTATTATCACCGACAATATTTGTATGCGTAAGTTTTTTTTATCAATATTAGCTATCGCGGCTCTCGCCGCATTCTCTACGGATGTCAATGCGCAATTGAACCATAAGTTTACGAAAGTATACAGGGTGCCCAACAACAATAAGAAGGAATCATTACCCGACGATTCCCTCCTGTTCCGTCGTCCTACACCAAAGCCAACTGCCTCCAATCGTATAAGCCTTAAGGAATGGTGCCGACAGAATAACGTTGCCGACAATCTGGAGGCGGCTTTCACCCTCGGAACCGGTGGACTCGGTCTTGAACTCGCCACACCTATAACGAAATGGACTCGCCTGCGTGCCGGAGTGGAGTGGATACCGTCGTTTCATCTCCCACTAAGTTTCGAGATCTCCTCTTTCAATGAGGGGAACGTAAATAATGACATAAGCCACATACAGGATATGGTGTATGAAATGACAGGGCTGCACATGGATGACGAGGTTAAGATGATCGCAAAGCCGAAGATGTTGAACTTCAAACTGCTTGTCGACGTCTTCCCGTTCCAGAACAACCGTCACTGGCATTTTACCGCAGGTTTCTATGCCGGCAATTCAATCATCGGACGCGCAGAGAACAAACGCAACCAGATGCCAACGCTGGTGGCTCTCAATCTGTATAACCGTGCGTATGATTATTTCACCACTATCGAGGATATCTATGACGTGCCTATCGGCGGAGGAAACTACCTTGACCCTGACAAGGTGCTCGAATTGCAGGAGAAATTCCGTGAATATGGACGCGCCGGCATACATATCGGTGATTTCAAGAACGGAGAGCCATATATCATGCAGCCCGCTCAGGATGGCAAGGTGAGGGCAAAGGCGAAGACCAACCCATTCAAACCTTATTTGGGATTCGGCTACAGTGGTGCAATCGACAAGGAGCAGCGATGGAATATAGGCGTGGAGGCAGGCGTGCTGTTCTGGGGTGGCGCACCACAAGTCATCCTGCACGATGGTGTCAACATGAATAAGGATCTCGTGAACGTGCGCGGGAAGGTAGGCGATTATCTCAACGTCATGAAAGCCCTCCCCGTATATCCTCTCATCAACTTCAAGATCTCCTACTCCTTCTTCTGATCTCATTTTCTTCCGATCTCATTCTTCCGACAAATGCATAAATCAACATCATACATCTTCTCACTCCGCAGATCATTACCGATTCTTTTATCCATTCTATTGTCGGTGATTGTCGGAGGATGCCGGAGTGTGAAGCTGTCGGATGCCGATGATGCTTTTGCACGAGGTGAATATTTCGATGCCCAGGCGATGTACCGCAAGGTCTATAACCGTATGACCAAACGAGAGGAACGTCCCGCCCGTGGAGAGGTGGCTTTCAAGATGGGACTCTGCCAGGCGAAACTTAACATGGCGGCAAACGCTGCAAAGAGTTTTCAGAACGCCCTGAGATACGAATATCCCGACTCTACCCTATTCCTTTATCTCGGAAAGGCGTTGCAGGCATCAGGGAAATATAAGCAAGCTATTGAGGAATACGATAAATATCTCGCGCTTGTGCATGATGATGCGCTTGCACGTGAAGGCGTCACAGGTTGCCGACTTGCCATTGCCGCCAAAGAGCAGCCGAAGACACGTTATGTGGTGAAAAAATCAAAGATATTCAACACCAAACGCGCCGACTTCTCCCCCATGTATCTCGACAAATCGCTCGACAAGCTATATTTCACATCAACAACGGAGAAAGCTACCGGCGAGAAACGCTCGGAGATTACGGGCATGAAGAAGGGCGACATATATTTCAGCAAGAAGGATGAACGCGGGCAGTGGCAGACTCCACAGCCTGTGGAGGGTGAGCTTAACACGGATGCCGATGAGGGTATCGTGAGTTTCTCGCCTGACGGACAGACCATGTATCTTACCAAGGCGCGCCGCTCGGAGACTTCCGACACATCCGTGGAGATCTACACGTCAAAACGCAGTGATGCCTCCTGGAGCGCACCGCAGAAGCTGGAAATCACCGCCGATACACTATCTGCCGTAGGACATCCAGCTGTCTCCTCAGACGGTCGCTACCTGTATTTCTGCAGTGATATGCCGGGCGGATACGGAGGTCTCGACATCTGGAGGATCAATCTTAATGAACGCGTCGGGAGTCTGGAGAATATGGGTCCGCAGATCAATACTCCGGGGAATGAGATGTTCCCCTACTCGCGCACCGACTCCCTGCTATATTTCTCTTCCGACGGACATCCGGGATTCGGCGGACTTGACATATTCAAGGCGAAACTAAACTCTACCGGCGACTATTGGAGCGTGGAGAATATGGGATTGCCAATGAACAGCCAGGGAGACGACTTCGGCATTACGTTTGGGGATGGGGAGAACGGTTTCTTTAGCTCTAACCGTGGGGATGCTCGGGGACGCGACCATATATTCAGTTTTGAACTTCCCGACATACATATCTCAATATCAGGATTCGTAATCGACAAGGATGAGGAACCTGTGCCTAATGCTGTGATACGTATCGTGGGTGACGACGGCAGCAACCAGAAACAGGTGGCTCGCGATGACGGCTCGTTTGAGTTTGACCTTGACCGAGGTGTGAAATACGTGATGAAAGCCGGTGCTCCCGGCTATCTCAGCCTGAAGCAGGAATTCGAGAGTGATTCCGCCGAGGAGGATGCGGAATATGCCATCGACTTCACCCTGGCTGCAATCAACAAGCCACAAGTGGTGGAGAATATATTCTATGATTTCGACAAGGCAACACTACGTCCGGAATCAAAGGCGGCACTCGATGAGATGGCGCAGATGCTACGAGATAATCCCAACGTGACCATAGAGATGGGAGCGCACACCGACCGCAAAGGGAGCGACGAATATAATATCCGTCTGTCGGAACGCCGTGCCCAAAGCGTGATTGACTACCTTATCGCTGCCGGTATCGCCGCAGACCGCCTCAGTCCGAAAGGGTATGGGGAGAGCGTGCCAAAGACCGTCACCAAACGTATCAACCGCGAGTATCCTCAATTTACGGAGGGCACAGTGCTCAATGAGGACTACATCAATACACTCTCTCCGGAAGATCAGGATGCGGCTGACCAGATCAACCGCCGCACGGAATTCAAAGTGCTCTCAATTGATTATGACCTTGACTGAATCTTAGGAGTCTTAGAAGTCTTAGGAGTCCTATAAGCCATCTCCACCAATTTCATCCAAGGCAAAATTAACGAAATCATTGAAGGGTTTTCCTATACGGAATAGCCGTGTCACCTTCTCCACCAGGTCGGCACGTGAAAGTTCGGAATCCTTAAGCACATGACTCGCCACAAAATCCCGCGGACGCACCAGCTCAACATATTCCCAATCCTTCGGCACGCCTTTCGGCGCTGTCTTCAATGGATTCTCCCCCACTTCCGGGTAAGCCTCCTTAAATTCGGGAGAATGTATTATGTCGATGTATTCCTCCACATTATCGTAGATTGACATACGTATGGCGGATACCGCCTTCGACGGCAGACAGACCGTGCCGACAGCCACCAAAGAATTACCCGGTTCGATATGAAGATAATATCCCATGCGGTTCACCCTCTTTCCGTAGGGTGGACATATAAAGATTCCGATATGCGTCTTATATGGTGTCTTATCGTGGGAGAAACGTGTATCGCGATATATGCGGTATGTGCAATCTGAAGGGGAGAGACGGGCAGCCTCAGGCTCAAAAGAAGCAACTCCGGCTATAAGCAGAGCCGTCAGTTCATCTATCTGTGTCTTTACCTTCAAATATTCATCCTTATGCGCCAAAAACCATTCCCGGTTATTGTTTCCTGCCAAAGACTTCAGGAATTTCAGTATCTCTTTCATTTTGTATTTTATATAATATTTTGATTATAAACACATTATCAACTTCTCAAACTATCAATAGTATACAAAAAAAATTGATTGTCATCCCGACAACCAATCTTCTGTTAACCTTAAAATCTAATACCATGAAAAACTCACTGCAAAATTACAAATTATTTTTCAAAATCTGCTATATAACATAAAAAAAATTACCACTTTAACATTCTTTAATGTTTCTCTTAAAAAATCTTCAATAATAAGGATTTCTTTAAGGGTATTAAGGATCTTAAAGTCCTTAATGCAAAAAAGTCCTTTCTGTCATTAATGACGATATTGTCAATATTGACAGAAAGGACTTTTCTGACCGTTGCATGCCGAAACCGACTGCTACAAGCCCATGTTGTAGGCAGCAAGCCTCGACTGCGGATTTATCGTTTGATTGTGTGGATTGCACGACGGATACGTGCAATAACCTCCTCTTTCGGCATAAGCTCTGTGATGTCAAACATGTGCGGACCACGGCAAGCACCTACTACTGCCAGACGGAATGCGTTCATAACGTTGCCGAGATGATAACCTTTGTCGGCTATCCAGCCGAGCACGATCTTCTCTGCATTAGCCGAGGTCATGTCGTCAATGCCTTCAAGCAATCCGATAAGTTCCTCCATGATACGCGGAGTGTCCTCACTCCAACGTTTCTTGACGTCTTTCTCCGCATACGTCTCAGGCGCCCGGAAGAAGAAGTCGCCCTGCGTCCAGAGATCGTCTATCAGGTCGGCACGACCCTTGACCATACCGATTGCCTTCGCAACGTAGGCAGGATCGGCATCAGTTATGCCGTTCTCCACAAGTACGGGCTGGAACAACTGTGCCAATACTGCATCATCTGCCTTGCCAAGATATTCATGATTAAACCAGATACCTTTCTTATAATCAAACTTGGCACCGCTCTTGGAGCAATGGGCAAACGAGAACTTGCGGATAAGGTCGTCCATGCTCATCATCTCACTGTCATCACCGGGATTCCAGCCGAGAAGAGCAAGGAAATTCACCACAGCTTCCGGCAGATACCCCTTCTCGCGATAGCCTGAAGAGATCTCGCCCGTAACAGGGTCCTTCCATTCGAGAAGGAACACAGGGAAACCGAGTTTATCGCCATCACGCTTCGAGAGTTTACCATTGCCTACAGGCTTCAGCAGGAGCGGCAGATGCACAAACTGAGGCATCGTGTCGGTCCAGCCAAATGCCTCGTATAGAAGCACGTGGAGCGGTGCCGACGGAAGCCATTCCTCTCCACGGATCACGTGGCTCACCTCCATCAGATGATCATCGACTATGTTGGCGAGATGATATGTCGGGAGATTGTCAGCACTCTTGTAGAGCACCTTATCGTCGAGGATATTGCTGTTGATGGTCACTTTCCCACGGATAAGGTCATCCACAACCACGTCGCGGTCAGGCTCAACCTTGAAACGCACCACATATTGTGCGCCGTCAGCAATAAGACGGTCAACCTCCTCCTTCGGCATGGTCAGAGAGTTGCGCATAGAGCCACGGGTATGGGCATCATACTGGAAATTCGGGATATCCTGACGCGCTTTCTCCAACTCCTCAGGAGAATCAAAGGCAATATATGCCTTACCGTTGGCAAGAAGCATATCGACATGCTCCTTATATATCTCGCGACGCTCACTCTGCTTGTAGGGTCCGAAGACCCCACCTTCGCGCACACCCTCGTCAAAACTTATGCCGAGCCAATGAAGGGCATCGTTGATATACTCCTCCGCGCCGGGAACAAACCGACGGCTGTCGGTATCCTCGATGCGGAGAATCATATCGCCCCCATTCTGACGGGCGAATATATAATTATAGAGAGCCGTGCGCACGCCCCCTATGTGAAGCGGTCCCGTCGGCGACGGGGCAAATCTTACTCTTACTTTGCGTTCCATGTATTATTGTTTTGTCATTTCAATTTCACTCGTATCTCCGGACGCAGATAACGGCTTATGGTCTTATAATTGTCTACGTCCATATACTTCCCCACGGTGAGACGCGCAGTGAGGAAGTCCTCGTCGGGAGAGATGGAATACGCCACCGTCGGGAACGGTATCATATCCTTTATCTCCTTCATGGTGATTTCCGCCCCCTTGGGAATGTCAAAGAAATCCTTAAGTTCAGGCGTCTTGAAAAATTCCTTGGAGTCCAACTCATTCAATTTATCATCGTAGAATCTCACCTCGCTGTCTTCCGCTTGTGTTGAACTGCCGACAGTATAGACCGATGCCACTACTGTGCTGCCCTTCTTGCGGTGCAACATGCGCAGTTCAAGGGTGCTGACCGGAGTCAGCTGCACCTTCATATATTCAGGCGTGCATGCCTCTATCCAAGAGAGTCCGTCCATGGCATTGACAGCCTTATAGACGCTATCGGCATCCCAATAGTCAAGCATGTCAAGGCGTGTGGTCTTTTTAAGGATCTCAACCGGTTCGCTCTGAAGTGATACGAAAACATCACGGATTGACAACGTGTCAGCCGCCACCTTAGCGGCTCCGGCACGTTGGGGCATGAGCGCGGCTATGGCAAAAAAGATAGCCATAGCCAGACGCATCAGTCCTCCTTGATTATTTCTTTTTATAAAAGATCTCATAGTTTCCGTTATATTCAGCCTTCTTACCGGCTTTACCTTTCTTCTCCTTCTTCTCCTTTTTCTCTTTCTTCAAGGGTTTCTCCCTATCCGGATCCTTCCTGTCTCTCTTACTCTTGCTCTCCTTCTTATCCTTGCTGTCCTTGCGTCGTCTATCCCTGGAAGAGCCATAATCCTCCTTCGATGACTTACGCCCGCGTTTTTCACGACGGTCGCGGCTATCGCGAGAATAATCCCTGTCGGAGGCAATCTCCGGACGCAACACAATGCCGAAGAAATCCTCATTCTTCAGAGCATCTATTACGCGACGTGCATCATCCTTACGCACATCAAAAAGCGTATATCCCGACAAGAGGTCAATCCTGCCGATATCCGGCTTGCTTCCGACCACGTTACGGTTGATGATCTCCATAAGATTACCTGGGAAGAATCCCTGAGCCTTGCCTACGTTCACCATTATTCGCTCATAGCCGGACTCAGCCACTCGGCGGTCCTTGTCCTGCTTCTTATCGCGCTTCTCCCCTTTATCGGAGGCATTGAGGTCAATGTCAGGCATATCCTGATAATACTGGAGCAGACGATTAAATTCCAAAGAAAGCACGCGCTTCAGAAGATCCTCCTCTGAGAGCCATTCCAGCTTCTTGCGCACGCCGGGGAGATATTTCTCTATCTCCGACTCGTTGACCTGCACCCTCTCCAGGCGGTCGGCAAGGTTATAGAGCTGCTTCTCGATGATATGTTCGGGTGTGGGCACTTTCTTATACTCAAACTCCTTACCTATCTTCTTCTCTATCTCACGCAGACGTCCCTTCTCCTTCGAATGGATGATAGCCACAGAGACGCCAGTCTTGTTGGCACGTCCGGTACGTCCCGAACGATGGGTGTAGACCGCCACGTCGTCGGGCAATCCATAGTTGATGACGTGGGTCAGGTCATCAACGTCGAGACCACGTGCAGCCACATCTGTTGCCACAAGAAGCTGCGTCACATGGTCGCGGAATTTCTTCATAGCCAGGTCGCGCTGTGCCTGCGACAGATCCCCATGAAGACAATCGGCATTATAACCGTCGTTGATGAGTTTGTCGGCAATCTCCTGCGTCTCCTTACGGGTGCGGCAGAAGATGATGCCGTAGATATCCGGATTATTGTCGGCAATACGTTTAAGGGCGAGATATTTATCGTGCGCCTTGACCATATAATATATGTGGCGCACGTTCTTAGAGCCCTCATTCTTATTGCCTGCCACAAATTCCACCGGCTCATGCATGAATTCCTTGGCTATTCCGGCAATCTCCTTAGGCATCGTAGCGGAGAACATAAGCATCTTTCGCTCCTCCGGCACGTGAGTGAGTATCTCCTTTATATCATCGAGGAATCCCATGTTGAGCATCTCGTCAGCCTCATCAAGAATGACGGTATGCACATCGGAGAGCTTCACCTCCCCACGCTTTATAAGATCGATCAGTCGTCCGGGAGTAGCCACCACCACCTGCACACCCTTGCGGAGAGTGCGTATCTGGCTATCAATACTTGATCCGCCATATACAGGGAGTATTCGCAGGGAATCTATATATTTTGAGAAATCTGCAAGATCGCCTGCTATCTGTAGACAAAGCTCTCTGGTAGGAGCGATGATGAGTGCCTGCGGCACATTCTTACTTACGTCTATACGCTGGAGCACCGGCAGACCGAATGCAGCCGTCTTTCCGGTACCGGTCTGGGCGAGACCGACCACATCCCCATCTTTTTCGAGGAGATGCGGTATGACCATCTCCTGAATAGGCATCGGTGATTCAAAACCCATTTCCCCGATAGCTTTCAGCAACCGAGGTTCCACGCCAAGATCTTCAAACGTCTTGGCAACTTTATTTTCGTCCATATTATGGTAATTATATTTTGAGTCAATACATTTCGGGATAGCCTCCATGGCGTCCCTACCGTATATTAACGCTTCTGACGGCTTCTTTTCTTTAACCGGAGACATTTTTTACGATTACTTACGCGCGGAGCAAACTTTTTGCAAAGTTACGAAATAATTCCCACGTCGCCAAACTTGCATATATCATCTATTTGTAGTAACTTCGTAAGCAAATGCAGTTGCATGATGCCTACGGGCGGATGCAACGTCAACTGAATCTTATTCTCATGACACGAACATCTTTATCTTTAGCAATTTTGCTTTCTGCGGCAGCCTTGCAGGCTCCCGATGCGGCGGCTTGTACGAACCTTATAGCCGGACCGAAAGCCACAACCGACGGATCTGTCTTCATGACGTATTCCGCAGATTCCCACAACCTTTACGGCATGCTCAACCATACCCCGGCTGCAAAGCATGCCCCCGGCGCAATGAGAAAGGTGGTGGAATGGGACACTTCGAAACCTCTCGGCGAGATACCCCAGCCGGCTGAGACCTATAACGTGGTGGGCAATATCAATGAATTTCAGGTGGCTATCGGCGAGAGCACCTGGGGCGGACATGAAGAGCTTGTCGACACCACCGGCAACTCCATAATCGACTACGGCTCTCTCATACAGATTGCTCTCGAACGCTCGAAGACTGCACGCGAGGCTATAAAGGTGATGACCGACCTTGTTGACAAATATGGCTATGCAAGCAGTGGCGAGTCATTCTCCATTGCCGATAAGAATGAAGTGTGGGTGATGGAGATGATCGGGAAAGGCGCGGAGAAGGGTGCCGTATGGATTGCCGTAAGGATTCCTGACAACGCAATATCCGGACATGCCAATGAGCCACGTATCAGAAAGGTCGATTTCAAGGACAAGGAGAACGTGATGCACAGCAAGGACGTCATATCCTTCGCCCGCAGACGCGGATACTTCAATGGCAAGGATGCCGATTTCTCTTTTGCCGATGCCTACTCCACTCATGACTCCGGCACCCGACGCGGTTGCGACGGCAGAGTGTGGAGCTATTTCCGCCGATTCAACAAGGATGCCGACAAATATTTCGCATGGTGCAACTACGACAGCAACGAACCCATGCCCCTATATATCATTCCCGACCGCAAGCTCAGTCTGGAGGATATGCAGGCGAGTATGCGCGATCAATTTCAAGGCACCCCATTCGATATGACAAAGGATGTTGGGTCAGGTCCGAACCATGTGCCCTACCGCTGGCGCCCCATGGAGTATGAGGTGGATGGCAAGACCTATTGCATGGAGCGCGCTATCGCCACGCAGCAGACAGGCTGGAGCTTCATAAGCCAGACACGTGCCGACATGCCGGATGAAATCGGTGGCGTTATATGGTTTGGCACCGACGACACCAACAGCACGGTCTACATGCCGTTCTATTGCTCAATGACGGAAGTGCCTGCCGAACTCGCACCCGGCGACATCAACACATTCTCTTTTGATTCCAATTTCTGGATGACAAACTGGGTGGCAAACCAGGCCTACAACCGCTATGACCTTATGATTCCCGATATCCGTAAGGTGCAGGGTGGTCTGGAGAAAAAATATATATCATCTCGTGCCTCCCGTGAGAAGGAACTGAAATCAATGCTCGACAGAGGTGACAAGGCGGCATTGGTGGCAAGCGTCAACAGTGAGGGTAAAGCAATAGCGAAAGAGGCTACCGATGCCTATCGTGACCTCGGACAATATCTATTCGTGAAGTTCATGGACGGCAACATGAAGAAGACCGATGAGAACGGCAATTTCATTAAGAGTGAATATGGTCTGCCGGTATATCCTACGTTCCCGGGCTATGATAAGAAATACTACGAGAACATCGTCAAGGAATCAGGCGATCATTTCCTGGTAAAATAACAAGCGGACTGCGCGCTAAGCGACATGTTATATGTAATAAGTGACATGTAATAAGCAATGGTGTGCATTTCGCACTTAGCGATAAAATGAGGGGTGGAAGTTGAATCATAAATGATTTTCAACTTCCACCCCAATTTATTTCTTATTACTTGTAACAAGCAACATATTACCTGTTACTTGTCACATGTTACATCTCACTTAGCGCAAAGCGCGTCTGTTATTGCCTTGCATACCTCCTGCATCTTCTCCGGAGTAGGATTCTCAATCTTGTTCTTGAAATCCATATCACCCTCATTCTGAATGGGGATGAGATGTATGTGGGCATGAGGCACCTCAAGCCCCAACACTGCCACACCTACCTTTCGGCAAGGTATCGCTTTCTTGATGCCGGCAGCAACGTGCTTGGCAAAGACCATCATCTCGCCGAGCTGCGCATCGTCAATATCGAAGATGTAATCCGTCTCCTCTTTAGGCACCACAAGAGTATGCCCCCAGTTAACAGGATTTATATCGAGGAATGCGTAGAACTTATCATTCTCCGCAATCTTATAGGAGGGAATCTCCCCTGCTATGATCTTTGAAAATATTGTCATGTTCAGATCTCGATTTTGATCACCTCAAATTCCAACTGTCCGACAGGAGCCTGTACCTTAACGATATCGCCGACCTTATGCCCCATCAGACCTTGGGCGATCGGAGTGGCGGAAGAGATCTTACCCTCACGGATATTTGCCTCATTCTCAGTCACGATGGTATAAGTGACAACCATATTATTCTTCAGGTTCTTTATAGTCACTTTATTGAGGAGCTGGATTACGTCAGTATTCAGCTTGCTGTCGTCGATGATGCGTGCAGATGCTATAAGCTCTTTGATCTTGGCAATCTTCATTTCAAGCATACCCTGTGCCTCCTTGGCAGCATCATACTCTGCATTCTCCGAAAGGTCGCCTTTGTCGCGTGCCTCGGCAATTGCCTGTTTGATCATGGGTCGCTGAGCCTCAAGTTCGGAGAGCTCTTTCATTTTTTTGTCATACCCTTCCTGGGTCAGATAAGTAGCCATAGTTATCAGGTGTTTTTTATTAAATTTTTCATGATTAATTTACCGACAGGCAGGCAAAAAGAACTTTTGATATACCCTTGGATATTTTTCAAGAGATACTAAAAAATAAGGAATCTTTTATTTCCGTATCTTCCGCCTGACTTGCGGACGTGGAGACACGGCTCTAAAAGACCCTCGCTGACGCTCTTTCGCGTTCTGTCTGTATTTTCGGCTGCAAAGTTAATCTTTTTTAATTCCTCCTACAAATTTTACAACGTTTTTTACCTATAAATTATCATAAATTAACAAGTGAAGTCTGACGGAAATATAAATTTGCGAAAGTGGATTCGTTTCGCTACCTTTGTAAGTGAGTTGTATTAATTTCATTGTCATGACCTACTATTTCAAGCAGGCTGCCGCAGCCGCTTTTCTGATGATATCCTCTCTAATGACATCGGCTCGCGAGCATATCGACCTTGCCGGAGATTGGAACTTCATCCTACTGAATGCCCCTTCTGAAATTCCGGCGGAAGGTAAACTCTCTTTGCCCGGAACTCTCGACACCAACCGGGTAGGTATACCGGTAGAGGAATCGGACAACACGTCGCAACTTTCTCGACGATTCTCTTACACAGGTTCGGCGATATTCTCAAAGACAGTCACCATACCGGAGGAATGGCGTGGGAAGCATATCGAACTGTTACTCGAAAGGACACGTCCGGCTTCTGTGGCTGTCGATGGTAAACGGATATCCTACTCATCACTCATATCCGCTCCGCAACGTCATGACCTCTCGGATGCCCTATCTCCCGGAACGCACACCATAGAAATCACCGTGAACAACGGCGACTCAATACCTCTCCCCATCCGCAACAACTCCCACGCCTGCACCGAATCGACACAGACCAACTGGAATGGCATAATCGGGGAGATAAGGCTATCGGCTATGCCCCGGCTGCATATCAAGTCGGCAATCCCATTTCCTCAGACCGATTCCACCCGCAACGGCATGCGCCGATTAGACGTGACCCTATCACAGAACCCACCCGCCGGATATATTATCACTGCAATGACCGGAGATGATGAGGCGGACAGAATCAAACTCTCCCCCGACACTGACACATTCTCCCTCTGGCTACCTCCGACAGACCGAGAACAGATGTGGAGCGAATGGAACCCTACAAGCGAGAACGTAAGCATATCCTTGCAATCACCCGATGGCATGATGGAAGATTCCATCTCCGTCAGTTCCGCCCCACGTGATTTCCACACGGTAGGAAGGCAGTTTATCGTAAACGGTCATCCCGCTTTCCTTAGAGGTCGCCATGATGCCTGCGTGTTCCCGATGACGGCACACGTCCCTATGGACTATGAATCATGGAGACGCTATTTCAGTATCATAAAGGATTACGGACTCAACCATGTCCGGTTTCATTCATGGTGCCCACCGGAGGAATGTTTCCGCGCGGCTGACGAAGCCGGCGTATATCTCCAGCCGGAACTACCGATATGGGGTAGTTTTGACCACGACAACACTGAGCTTATGGATTTCCTCGCGAAGGAACTGGATGCAATAGTCTCGGAATATTCCCATCATCCCTCATTCATGATGTTCTCTCTTGGCAACGAACTCTGGGGTGAGATCGAGCTGATGAAGGGATTCCTTGACCGGGCGAAGGAGATCAACCCGTATCTTCTCACCACATACGGTTCAAATATCTATCTCGGTTGGAAAGGACATATAGATGGTGAGGATTTCCTCGTGACGTGTCGCGTAGGGGGCGGTGACGGCTTCTCGACTCATACACGGGCATCTTTCTCATTTGCCGATGCAGACAACGGAGGAATCCTAAATTCCACCTATCCTAACTCGGAGATGAATTTCTCAAATGCCATATCCCTTTCACCTGTGCCGGTGATCGGTCATGAGACAGGGCAATACCAGATATTTCCGGATTTCCGCGAGATGTTCAAATATACAGGGGTGCTCCGTCCTGACAATTTCAAGGAGTTTGCACGCCGGGTCACGGATGCCGGGAATGCACGTAAGGCACAACGTTTCTTCCACGCCTCCGGTGAGTTGGCTACGCGTCTTTATCGTGCAGATATGGAGATGAATCTGCGCACTCCTGGAATGGGTGGATTTCAGCTCCTCGACCTTCAGGATTATCCCGGGCAAGGTACGGCTCTTGTAGGAATTCTGGATGCATTTATGGATTCGAAAGGGCTGGTGACTCCGGAAAAGTGGAGGGAGGCGTGTGATCAGGTGACCATTCTCGCTGAATTGCCGAAATTCTGCTTCACCTCCGGAGAGAGTGTGGAGATACCGGTAAAGGTTGCCAATTTCAGTGCATCCGACCTCGACGGTATGAATATCGGGTGGACCACACCATTCGCAAGCGGCAATCTCTCAACATCGTCGGGTGAAGGGGTTGTGGATGCGGGGAATATATCGCTGACGATTCCGGATGTGAAGGTTCCGGTAAAGAGTAGTCTTCAGCTATCCTCTTCAAAGGCATCAAACAGCTATGACATCTGGATATATCCAACCGAAGAACCACGGACAGAAGATGTGGTTGTCACCACAGATCTTGATTTCGCATTGAAGGCTCTTGACAAGGGTGGACGGGTGATTCTTTGTCCGGATACGGCTACCGTTCGGGAGACATCCCTCGGTCCGCTATTCACCACTGACTATTGGAACTACCGTATGTTCCGCACCATCTGCGACAATGTGAAGAAGGAGCCGTCGCCGGGCACACTCGGTCTCCTCATTGACGATTCTCATGAGGCGTTCCGCCTTTTCCCGACGGACTTCCATTCCGACTGGCAATGGTTTGCGACCGTGGCAAACTCCCATCCTTTGATTATTGACAGGTTGCCTAAGGATATCGACCCGATAGTAGAGGTGATTGACAATGTAGAGCGCAACTACCGTCTCGCCCTGATGCTGGAATGTTCTGTCGGCAAAGGTAAACTGATGATCATATCCGCCGACATGAAAAAGGCTGCGGAGCATCCGGAAGGGAGATGGCTGCTCAATTCAGTGAAAACATACATGGCATCCAAGAGATGCAAGCCGTCTCTACTGCTGTCGCCCCAGCAAGTGACCGACCTGCTGACAAAGCCATCGGTGAAACGCATAATCAAGGAGATACGCAACGAATCCTACGACAACAAACCCAACGGAATCTGACCACAGGCTACAGCTTAAATACACCGCAAAGAGCGCGGAGAGCGCGGAGTTTTTTCTTTTAATTATTCGTATGATTCAAAAAATCTCCGCGCTCTCCGTGTGCTCTGTGGTAGATCAACCACAAATAATTACTTTGATTTATAAATACATACTTGCGACGATTTCCTTTATAACATTGAGATTGACACTCTCTGCATCGGATTTATCATAGGCATATATCAGATACAGGCAATCATTACGCTCAACCATATTGAGCGTAATGACCGTTGCCCCACCGGACTTACCTTTACCTTTGGCAGCGATAGCCATACGCACCTTACGGTAGCCATCGCCCAAATCTACGCCCATTTCCGGATTTTTTTCAAGGGCATCAAGCAATGCATCATAATCCTTCCTAAAACTACGATAACGTTTAGCCATCGGCTTCACGCATCTAAGAAATACATCTGTAGCCTTAATTTCCATCAGAAAACCAAATCTCTTGCATTAGGGAGATCAATGCGACCTTCGAGATGTTCTTTAACTTCCTTCAGCGATTCCAATATATCCCGTTTCACTATCTCATCCTCACTTGTAATTGGGACAATCTTAAAATTGCCCACTCTTGAAGTGAGCATCACAGACTGTCCACTTTTTGCCGCGCTCAAAATTTTTGTCTGATTGGCACGAAATTCTCTTGCTGTCACTACCTGCATATACAATTGTTTTTCTGCAAATATAACAAACATCTACCAATTTGGTACACATATTAATATATATTAACACTTAAATTTAAAATCTCCTCGATTGCAAAAGTCAGTAGATCAACCGCAAAGAGCGCGGAGCGCACGGAGGTTTTTATTCGTATAATTCAAAAAATCTCTGTGCTCTCCGTGTGCTCTGTGGTAGATCAACCGCGAAGAACGCGGAGCGCACGGAGGTTTTTCTTTTTATTATTCGTATGATTCAAAAAATCTCCGCGCTCTCCGTGTGCCCTGTGGTAGATTAACCGCAAAGAGCGCGGAGCGCACGGAGTTTTTTATTTTTATTATTCGAATGATTCAAAAAATCTCTGCGTTCTCTGTGTGCTCTGTGGTAGATTAACCGTCGAGGTGATGAGGTGATGAAAAATAATTATCGTAATAATTTTTAACAACTACTTATTTTTATTATCTTTGCATTTCAAAGACGTACATCGGGGTTGGAATATCGTAATGATATGGCTGATTGCGGTGGATTTTCTTTATTTAATTTTTAAAATTATGACTATCAACGACACACAAGACGAAATAATCGAGGAGTTCGAAGGTCTGACCGATTGGATGGACAGATATGCCTATATCATTGATTTAGGCAACACATTGCCGGAATTTCCGGAAAGCGAAAAAACTCCGCAAAATCTTATTGAAGGTTGTCAGAGCCGCGTGTGGATCACGGCAGAAAAGACTACCGAAGGACGCATCCACTTCCAAGCGGATTCCGACGCGCTTATAGTCAAGGGAATTGTTGCCCTGTTGATGAGGGTGCTCGATGACCGCACTCCCGACGAAATACTCAATGCCGACCTATATTTCATCGACAAAATCGGGCTGAAAGAACATCTCTCCCCCACACGAAGCAACGGACTCGTAGCAATGGTGAAGCAGATCCACAACTATGCCCGTGCCTTCAAGATGATCGGTGGCTGACAAGCCTGCCGCTTATCGTCTCCCATAATCGAATCCCCTAACATAATAATAATTTAATACCACGACACATGTTTAAAAATCAACCCAAAGGGCTGATTCCCGCCGCCCTCAGCAACATGGGCGAGCGTTTCGGCTACTACATCATGAACGCTGTGTTAGTCCTTTTCCTCTGTTCCAAATTCGGACTAAAGGAGGAGACAAGCGCAATCATCTATTCCTGCTTCTATGCCGGAATATACGTACTGAGCCTTGTAGGCGGTCTTATCGCTGACAAGACCCGCAACTACAAGGGCACTATCATAACCGGTCTCTGCATAATGACCGCCGGTTATATCCTGCTCTCCTTCCCGATTTTCGCAACTGCTGAAAATCAGACATGGCTCCTCACCCTCACCTGCGGCGCACTCTTCCTGATAGCATTCGGAAACGGCCTTTTCAAAGGAAACCTGCAGGCAATCGTCGGTCAGCTGTATGACAACCCGAGATATGCCTCTCAGCGTGACTCCGGCTTCCAGATCTTCTACGTATTCATCAACATCGGCGGTCTCATCGCACCGTTCGTAGCCCCTTTGCTCAGAAGCTGGTGGCTTGGCGAAAACGGTCTGATCTACAATGCGTCGCTCCCCGCGCTCTGCCATGAGTATCTGAGCGTCACCGACAATATGGACACCCAGAACCTCAACAACCTATATGCTCTTATTACCGAGGTAGGCGGCAACGCATCAACAGAGATTTCTGCTTTCTGCACCAAATATCTCGACGTATTCAACACCGGTATCCACTATTCATTCATCGCTTCTGTATCGGCAATGATAATCTCTCTGATTATCTTCATACTGACCAAGAAGCAGCTCCCCTCTCCCGCTCAGAAAGAGAAGGGTGAAACCGTGAACTATACTGCCGAGGAGAAGAAGCAGATGGCTACCGAAATCAAGCAGCGTATGTATGCACTCTTCGCAGTGCTCGGCATCGCCATATTCTTCTGGTTCTCATTCCACCAGAACGGCACATCACTCTCCCTCTTTGCCCGTGACTTCGTGAAGACCGATTCCGTACAGCCGGAAATCTGGCAGGCTCTCAATCCATTCTTCGTTATTGTGCTCACCCCCGTGGTGATGTGGGTATTCTCCTCACTCTCACGTCGTGGAAAAGAGATCTCAACACCCCGTAAGATTGCAATCGGTATGGGTCTTGCAGGTCTTGCTTACCTATTCCTTGCAGTGTTCTCACTCCTTGAAGGATATCCTTCAGCAGAGACATTCAAATCTCTCGCGCCTGCAGTGGCAGAAGGGATGAAGACCGGACCATGGGTTCTCTTCGTGCTCTACTTCTTCCTGACAGTGGCAGAGCTCTTCATCTCCCCGCTCGGTCTCTCATTCGTATCAAAAGTTGCTCCCAAACACCTTCAAGGTCTATGCCAGGGTCTATGGCTCGGTGCGACAGCCGTCGGCAACCTCCTTCTCTGGATCGGTCCGTTGATCTACAACGCCTGCCCCATCTGGGTGGCATGGACAGTGTTCCTGTCGGTATGTCTCGTATCAATGGGTATAATGTACTCAATGGTGGGATGGCTTGAAAGAGTCACTAAGTGATACGACAGTTTATAGTTTAAGGTTTAAAGTTTAAAATTAAAGTTGACAGCATAGGGTAAAGACATATCGTTAAAACCCATCTGTCAACTTTTCTCTTTTAATACATCATTATGTTTAACAACCAACCCAAAGGACTTTACGTATTGGCACTCGCCAATACCGGCGAACGATTCGGCTACTACACGATGCTCGCCATTTTCCTGCTTTTCCTGCAGGCGAAGTTCGGATTCGACTCCACAATATCCGGACAGATATATGCAATATTCCTCGCTCTCGTCTACTTCATGCCCCTCGTCGGTGGTTGGGTAGCCGACAAATGGAGCTTCTCAAAATGCGTCGTGACAGGTCTCGCAGTAATGTTCGTGGGCTACTCCGTAATGGCAATCCCCACCGAGATACGCTCCACATCATCTCTCATGATCCTATGTGCCGCTCTCTGCATGATAGCCATAGGGACAGGTCTCTTCAAAGGTAACCTTCAGGTAATGGTAGGCGACCTCTACAACGATCCGCGATACAGCAACCAGCGTGATGCCGCCTTCTCCCTCTTCTATATGGCAATCAATATCGGCTCAATGTTCGCACCAATGGCAGCTACTGCAATGTGTAACATCGCACTCAACGCTAAGGGTCTCGTATACAACGCCGACCTTCCGGCTCTCTGCAACGCACTACTTGACGGAAACGGCTCCGCCTCACAATTGGCGGCTAAGGCAGCGGAAAGCGGCATGACAGTAGGCACTGATGCTACGGCATGGGCAAACGACTACATCACTACCCTCTCCACCGGCTACAGCTACGCCTTCGCTGTGGCTTGCGGATCGCTAATCGTAAGCTTCCTTATCTATTTCCTCGGACGCTCAACATACGCCCACATAATCTCCGGAAAGAAACAGGATGGTAAGGCTTCTGCCTCAAACGATGCTCCCGAACTTACCCCCGCCCAGACAAAGGCAAGAGTCGTGGCATTGCTGCTCGTATTTGCCGTCGTGATATTCTTCTGGATGGTGTTCCATCAGAACGGCGCGACACTCACCGAATTCGCCAAAAGCTGCACATCACCTGAAGCCGGCGGCTGGACCCGCATCGGATTCAACGTATGGGCACTCTGTTCCATCGCAATCGGAGTATACGCCCTCTTCAGCCTCTTCCAAAGCAAGACCGGGAAAGGACGTATCATCAGCGTCATCATCCTTGCTGCAGTGGCAGGCGCACTATGCTATTTCTACGATGCAACCCCAAATCCCCTCACCGGCATACAACCTCAGGAATACCAGCAGTTCAATCCATTCTACGTGGTGGCATTGACTCCGGTATCGCTTGCGTTCTTCGGCTGGCTTGCAAGGCGTGGCAAAGAACCCTCCGCACCCCGCAAGATCGGATATGGCATGCTTATGGCTGCCGTTGCATACGCCGTCATGATGGTCGGCTCGTTCTCCCTCTCCGGCACGTCAGGTGCAGTATCCCACAATTGGCTAATCTCCACCTATCTCCTTCTGACTTTCGCGGAATTGCTACTGTCGCCGATGGGCATATCATTCGTATCAAAGGTGGCTCCTCCCAAACTAAAAGGCTCAATGATGGGCGGATGGTTTGCAGCCACTGCCGTAGGCAACTATCTCGTGTCTATCCCGATGTTCCTCTGGGGAAAGATTCCGGTATATATGCTGTGGATTATACTCATCGCCATCTGCCTCATCTCCGCCACATTCATATTCTCCATCATGAAGAAACTTGAAGCTGCCACGGGCGACGACGCTTCTTCCTCGCTGGAGAAAGCGGCAGAGGCGGAAAAGACAGCGGCAGAAGCCGAGATTTGACCTTATACGTTAACTTTATACTCTATTATTTGTTAATATAATAGAGTTATACATACCTGTCACGGGAAGTATTATCATCTATACTTTCCGTGACAGGTGCATATATCCAACTGCAACCAAGTCTAATTCCCCATATAAATTATGAACAATTTCACATTTTATTCACCTACAGAATTCATATTCGGCAAGAATACCCAACAGAAAACAGGAAAAACAGTGAAGCGTTACGGCGGCGAGAAGGTAATGCTCGTATATGGCGGTCAGTCTGCCGAGAAAAGCGGACTCATAAAGGAGATAACCGATTCCCTTACCCAAGAGGGGATTGATTTCTGTGTGCTCAAAGGTATCAAACCCAATCCTACCGACGACCGTGTGTATGAAGGCATCAGTCTTGCCGTGAAGGAGGGTATCAATTTCATTCTTGCAGTCGGTGGCGGTTCAGTCATCGACACGGCTAAGGCGATTGCCCTCGGTGCCGTATATGATGGTGATTTCTGGGATTTCTATTGTGGGAAAGCGACTCCTGTGGCTGCAATTCCCGTAGGCGTGGTACTGACGATACCTGCTGCCGGAAGCGAAGGGAGCGGCAATACGGTCATAACCCGTCTTGACGGGCTCCACAAGATGTCGGTCGGAAGCAGTCTGCTCCGTCCGCGGTTCGCCATAATGAATCCGGAGCTTACGATGACCCTACCCTGGTTCCAAACCGCATGTGGAGTCTCCGACATGCTCTGTCATATATTCGAGAGATATTTCTCAAATACCCCCGCACGTCTTGTCAACGGTTATTCGGAAGCAATCATGCGCGACATTATGGGGCGTGCCCTCGAACTTAAAGTAGACGGCAACAACTATGATGCCCGCGCCGACATAATGTGGGCTGGCACGATAGCCCACAATGGATTGTGTGGTGTAGGCAAGGAGGAGGACTGGGCCTCTCATCGCATCGAGCATGAGGTCTCAGCAATCTACGACGTCGCGCATGGTGCCGGACTCGCATGCATCGTGCCGGCATGGCTCTCTTTCGTGGCGAAACGCAACCCTGACATGGTATGGCAGTTTGCAATAAACGTGATGGGGGTTAATCCCGACGGACTCTCCACTGAGGAGATAATAGCGAAAGGGATCTCTCTTCTGAAGGATTTCTACCATGACCTCGGATTGACAACATCGCTGACGGATCTTATCGGACGCCAGCCCGACATAGAAGCCCTCGTCAGAAGTCTTGAGGGGAATATGGGTAAGACTCTCGGTTATTACGTGCCGCTCTCTATGGATGACTGTCGGGAAATTTATATGCTTGCCTTATGATAAACGTGACCAATTTCATAAAGCTCTATGAAAAAAGTTTTATAGAGAACTGGGATCTGCCCGCTTTATCGGAATTCGGCAAACCTGATATTATAAAATATTCAGATCTTGCCGTATCTATCGCCAAGACTCATCTTTTCTTTGAGTCAATAGGGATAAAACCGGGCGATAAGATAGCTTTATGTGGTAAGGATTCCGCAGATTGGGTGAAGGTCTATATCGCCACCGTCACTTACGGCGCGGTCATAGTACCCATCCTTGCCGAATTCAACCCACTCGACATAACGCATATCGTCAACCACTCCGGCGCGAAGCTGCTTTTCCTTTCAAACTCCATCTGGGAGCATATCGAGCCGGAGGCTCTTCTGAAGGTAAAGGGTGTCGTCGGTCTGGAATCCAAGGAGGTGCTTCATGAGCGTTCCGGAGAAGAGATACACCGCCACATGAGGCTGCTGAAACGCCGGTTCAACCGACGCTATCCCAACGGGTATTCTGCCACCGACCTGAAGTATATTGACCGCTCTAATTCGGAGATTGTGGAGATAAACTACACTTCCGGCACTACGGGGTTCTCCAAGGGAGTGATGCTGACGGGTGAGAATCTTGCAGGCAACGTATGCTTCGGCATACACTCCCAGCTTCATTTCCGCAGCTCGCGTGCCCTTGCGTTCCTTCCGCTTGCCCATGCCTACGGATGTGCGTTTGATATGCTGACGCCTCTTGCCTGCGGATCACACATAACCTTGCTATGCAAGACTCCCTCGCCACGTGTGCTGCTGAAAGCCCTTGCCGAAGTGCGTCCCAATCTCGTCATCTGTGTGCCTCTAATTCTGGAGAAGATCTATAAGAACCAGATTCTTCCCATGATTTCAAAGGGCACCATGAGATGGACCCTTGCCGTGCCGTTCCTCGATACTCTCATCTATTCGAAGATACGCAAGAAACTCGTCGACGCATTCGGAGGTCAGTTTGAGGAGGTAATTGTCGGCGGCGCACCGTTGAATCATGAGGTAGAGGAATTCCTGCATAAAATCAAATTCCCATTCACAGTCGGATATGGCATGACGGAATGTGGGCCGCTTATATCCTACACCCCATGGAGGAAATTTGTGGTCACATCTTCGGGCAAGACTCTCCCGATAATGGAATCAAAGGTGCTGTCAGACGATCCGGAACATATTCCGGGCGAAGTATGCGTCCGTGGCACCAACGTGATGAAAGGCTATTATAATAATCCGGAGGCTACGGCTGCCGTGCTTGATGAGGAGGGATGGCTGCACACCGGCGACATGGGCACCCGCACGCCCGACGGCACTCTCTTCCTGAAAGGACGCTCGAAGACGATGATTCTGTCGGCTTCCGGTCAGAACATATATCCGGAAGAGATTGAGGCGAAGCTCAACAATATGCCATTCGTAGCGGAGAGCCTCGTGGTGGAACGTGACGGTAAGCTCGTCGGTCTGGTATATCCCGATTATGAGGCAGCCGACAAGATCGGAATCTCGGTGGCAGACATGGAGAATGCTATGGAGAATGTGCGCAAGGAGCTTAACAAACTTGTCGCACCCTACGAGCAGTTATCAAAAATCATCCTGATGCCAAACGAATTTGAAAAGACTCCAAAACGCAGCATCAAACGCTTCCTCTACACCCGCTGATAATTGTGACCCCGATTTTAGTGAATTGGAATCTAAGCCCCCGTCTCATAAGAAATGGAGACGGGGGCTAAAGTCGGGGTATCAAAATTCCATACGCGATAAAGCCTATCCTCGTCTCATAAAAAATTACGTCAGCAGTAGGGTTTCTCTTGCACATCTCAATATTTTGTTGTAGTTTTGCCAAACTTTTTGTTATAAAGTGTTAAATTCACTTCTATTCCCAAAGTTGAAAGCCATGCTGACGCATGATACATCAAATAGAACTTGCATTGCCAATCTGTTTTCCGCGATTACTGCAGTTGGCATGACCACACTCGTAGCCTGCAACAGCCAATCGGCAAGCAATGAGAATGAGCATGATACTATCGTGGTTTCCTCCGAAGTGGAGTCAGAAGCCTTTCATGCCGACAACGACATTGCCATGACCGTCAGAAGCATTGCCGATGCCATCCGCGTCGGCGAACCGCTTGATTCCACTGAATATGATTTCGAAGGGGTTCTTACCGACGGACAGGGTGCCCCGCTATACACCGATGTGCAGGGTGCTCCGGGAATATGGGTGGTGGACGTGCTTGACAAGAAAAACGTCACAATCCGCAATCTATTCCTTGGCGATCTCCTCCCTAACGATCTTGAGGCGTATCTGCTTCAGTCATTGAATCTGACGGAGAATCATCGCATACAGTTCAATCTTCATGAGGCTGTCGACGACAATGAGACAGATATCGTAGTCTATGATTTCGATGGGGGTTACCTTAGATTCGAAATAAGAGCCGGAATGGCACCCAACGGACTTGAAGGTCCGCTGCTCACGATTATCATGAGTTCAGATCCTCCGGCAGGGGCCGAAATACAAACAGTGGTGTAGACTCATAGCGAGGCAACGCCATAAGCTGCACGTCAGCCTTACGGTCTTCAAGCGTGTTGCACGCATTCCCCACCTTCTTGCCACGCTCCTCAAGCGCCGTCCTCACCGCCGACAATGCCTTCTGCGGAGTGTTGTTGTCCTGCGACAGATGACACAGGAATATATTCTGCAACGACGGATTAATTATCTCCTTCAAGAATGCCGCCGTCTGCATATTGTCAAGATGTCCGGCATCCGTCTGTATCCTTGCCTTCAGATATTCCGGATAACTTCCCATACGAAGCATCTGAAGATCATAGTTAGCCTCTATGACGAGATAATTCGCACGGCTCATGTAATAATAAGCCCTATCCTTCACCGCGCCTATGTCGGTGGCAAGCACAAAATGCCGTTTGTCGTAGAAGATGGAGAATCCCATATTGTCGCTCCCATCATGCGGCACCTCGAATGCAGTGATCTCAAGTTCTCCGATATTGAACGGTATCTCCTTGAAAATCGGCTGATGATATTCCTTAAGTCTTTTGGAGATGCTATGGCGGCGCATGATGCCCGCAAGCACGCGATTGGTGCAATACACGCGGATATGCTTATGGTTTCTCACGAGAGAATAGACGTGTTTCACGTGGTCGGAATGATCATGCGTGAGAAGCACCCCGGTTACGTTCGCTATGTCGATGCCATTGCTACGCAGCATCCCCTCTATCTGATCCACCTTCACTCCGGCATCTATGATGATACCCCCTTTTTTAGTACCTACATAACAGGAATTTCCGCTTGATCCCGAACCCATCGAGAAATAATAAAGCAGACGGTCAGACGGCATTGTCGTGCCTGCCTTAGGCTTTATTTCCGATGAGGCATATATATTGCGGCGTGTTGATGACCCCGGCGTCTCAAAACCGGAGTCAAGATCCTCAAACGGTAGTACCATCTGTCCTTCAAAAGATATTTTACGACGTGCCATCTGTTTGTTTTTCCTTTTTTTCTTTACCCCTCTACCCCGTCATCGGGCATAGATCAGAAATATTGCGGGGCGTTTATCATAGTCATACTTTGCCGTCTTCCATTTCGACACCGGCATTGTGACTATCGATTCATTCTCCTGATCGGTTATGTCGCACGCCACACAAAGGCGTGTGCTTCCTTTCAATGTTGAAGCCAGCGAAGCCACCATACGGTTGTTGCGATATGGAGTCTCAATGAATATCTGAGTCATGTCGAGCTTCTGAGACTGCTGCTCCAGTTCGCGCAGCTTTCTCTCACGCTCACGGGGGTCGATGGGCAAATAACCGTTGAAGGAGAATCCCTGACCGTTGAAGCCCGATGCCATGAGCGACAGGAGTATGCTCGACGGACCGACAAGCGGAACCACCCTTAAACCCTCCCGCTGCGCTATGCTGACAGGCAATGCCCCCGGATCTGCCACTGCCGGACAACCCGCCTCACTCATCACTCCCATTGGAACCCCTTCCCTCAGAGGATTGAGATATGACGACACCTCCGTGAGATCCGTGTGACGGTTGAGTTCGTAAAACGTGACAGAGCCTATGTCAAACGACGGGTCACAACGCTTCAGAAAACGTCTCGCGGTGCGGACATTCTCAACTATAAAATGACGTAACTGCTTGATTATATCAAGATTTCCATCGGGAAGAGCAGTACGCAACGGCGCATTGCTTATATTTACCGGTATCAGATAAAGTGCGGGTATCAGTTCCATGTACACAAAATTAATAAAAATTTTACTACATTTGCATAATAATTTGCATAAAAATAGACCTTTTTATGGATTTACCTTCCGGATTCATAACTCAAATGCGTGGGTTGCTCCACGAGGATGCCGATGATTTCCTGGCTGCCATGATGCGAGAGCCGGTGACTTCGGTACGTCTGAACCGTCGGAAACCGGGTGCCGCATTCCCCGAAGCCGAACCGGTCAGATGGTGCCGATGCGGATTTTATCTGCATCAACGTCCTGTATTCACGCTCGACCCGCTGCTACATGCCGGAGCATACTACGTGCAGGATGCCTCATCTATGATATATCATGAGACTATCTGCCGGATTGCCGACATCCTTTCCCACGACATAGACAGCGACACCACCCCTCCCCTCGCGTTGCTTGATGTATGTGCTGCTCCCGGGGGTAAGACCACCGCTATGATTGACGCCTTACCCGACGGTTCGCGGGTGGTGGCTAACGAATACGTGGCTAAACGCGCTGCAATTCTGCGGGAGAATCTTGCGAAATGGGGTTATCCTGATGCGATTGTCACGAATTGCGACTCTTCCCGGTTTGCCGGAGGTGACGCGTTTGACATTGTGGCAGTCGATGCCCCTTGCTCGGGCGAAGGGATGATGAGAAAGGAGAAAGCCGCAATTGAGCAATGGAGTCCGCAGCTCATTGAAGAATGTAGTTCCCTACAAAAGGAGATTCTGGAGAATGCGGTGAAAGCCGTGGCTCCCGGAGGATTTCTCATTTATTCCACCTGCACATTCAACCGACGTGAGAATGAGGAGAACGCCGAGTTCATACGTTCGCAACTCGGAATGATACCAGTAGATATGGGGTTTCCGGAAGAATGGGGCATACCTCGCGGGATAGATACGGATATACCTGCATATCGCTTCATGCCTCACAAGACTGAAGGGGAAGGGCTGTTTCTATCCGTGTTCCGCAAACCGGGTGAATGGGAACCTAAATCACTACGCAGCGTGTCGTCGTCTCACGATAAGGGAGCGGAAGTTGCCGACCGGAAACAGAATCCCAAGAGGGCTATCCAACGGGATAAAGGACGACATGCCAACGACAGGGAGAAGAAGAGGAAAGAACCGGAAACGGTGCCCGAAATACAGGAGATACTGTCGCTCAACTTCGACAGAAGCCGCTACCCGGAAGCCGATCTCACGAAAGAGGATGCCATCGCCTATCTGCGGCGCGAATCCATCACGCTCCCGCCCGACGTGCCGAAAGGACTCGTGACCGTCACATACCGCGGTCTTCCCCTCGGCATGGTAAAGAACATCGGCAACCGTGCCAACAACCTCTACCCAAAAAACTGGCGAATCCTGATGCAAGCCGGCGCTGCCCCCCAGCCCACTAAATAGCAATCTTGAATATGTGACTGCTGGAGTTCTGTGCCCTCGCCCACGGGCGAGGGGATCGTCAAATCCTCATAAACCACAAAACCACCCTCTCAAATGATAGAGATAAGAAACGTAACCAAAAGATACGGCTCGCTGACCGTGCTCCACGACATATCACTCACAATCCCCGAAGGGGAGATTATGGCTATTGTCGGTCCGTCAGGTGCCGGAAAAACCACTCTCCTACAGATTGCCGGTTCGCTCGACCGTCCCGACTCCGGCTCCGTATTTTTCGACAATACCGATATATTCTCGCTCAAAGACCGCAAGCTTTCGGAGTTCAGAAACCGCAATATCGGTTTCGTGTTTCAATTCCACCAGCTGCTACCTGAATTTTCGGCACTGGAAAATGTGGCAATGCCAGCACTGATAGCCGGCGATAATAAGAAGACGGCCTTTGAGAAGGCTCGAAAACTGCTTGACGACCTCGGGCTGGCAGCACGTGCAGACCATAAGCCTGCCCAGATGTCGGGAGGCGAGAAACAACGCACCGCGATTGCACGCGCCCTCATCAACAGCCCAAAAATCGTATTCGCAGACGAGCCCACCGGCAGCCTCGATTCCCGCAACAGAGACGAGATACAGGATATATTGTCAGGACTGAGAGATACGTTACATCAGACCTTCGTAATCGTCACCCACGACCCATGCATGGCATCTATCGCCGACAGGACCGTGGCTATGGCAGACGGAAGAATCACGTCGGAGACTATTGCGGATATGAAAAATTTTATTTAATTTCGCATTTGAATAGGTAAGTGAGCTGTTCGAGTGAGCCGCCGACCAAGTGCTCACGATGACTTGCATCGTCTGCTTATCTCAATAACATCTATTTTTTAACCATAAACAAATATCAGCAAAATGGCAACACCTGAAAATAACAAGAACCAACTTCAGATCCAGCTCCGTCCTGACATGGCAGACGGCAAATACAGCAACCTCGCTATGATCGGTCACGGTCCCAACGAGTTCCTCATCGACTTCATCTTCGCTGCTCCCGGCATGCCCCAGGCTCCGGTGGTAAGCCGCGTGATCATGAGCCCCGAGAATGCAAAGCAGCTCATGTTTGCGATCACTGACAACGTGAAGAAATACGAGGCTCAGTTCGGTGAAATCCTTCCCCGAGGCAACAACAACACAATCGGCAACAACTGATAACTGATGGACAACAACCTTTACCTTTACAATTCGCTCACACGCACCAAGAAGCCTTTCAAGCCGATACATGACGGTCATGTGGGCATGTACGTGTGTGGGCCTACTGTATATGGCGACGCACATCTTGGACACGCTCGTCCCGCTATCACCTTCGACATACTGTTCCGCTATCTGCGCCATCTTGGGTATAAGGTGAGATACGTCAGAAACATTACGGATGTCGGTCATCTCGAGCATGACGCCGACTCCGGTGAGGATAAGATTGCCAAGAAAGCACGGCTCGAACAGTTGGAGCCGATGGAAGTGGTGCAGATGTATCTCAACCGCTACCATCACGATATGGAGGCTCTAAACGTGCTCCCCCCAAGCATCGAGCCTCATGCATCAGGTCATATAATCGAACAGATCGAATACGTCAAGAGAATCCTTGATTCCGGATATGCGTATGAAAGCAACGGCTCGGTATATTTCGATGTCGAGAAATATAACCGCGATCATAGATATGGCAAGCTTTCCGGCAGAAACATCGAGGATCTCCTGTCAACCACGCGTGCTCTCGACGGGCAGGAAGAGAAACGGAATCCCCTTGATTTCGCTCTCTGGAAAAAAGCCGCGCCAGAACATATCATGCACTGGCCCTCTCCCTGGAGCGAAGGTTTCCCGGGGTGGCATCTCGAATGCTCCACGATGAGCGAGAAATATCTGGGTGAGACTTTCGACATTCATGGAGGCGGTCTTGACCTGCTCTTCCCGCATCATGAATGTGAGATTGCGCAAAGTGTGGCTGCCCAAGGACACGAAACTGTCAATTATTGGGTACACAACAACATGATCACCATCAACGGCAAGAAGATGGGCAAGAGCTACAACAACTTCATCAAACTGGAGGAGTTCTTCAACGGCTCTCATCCTCTTCTCGAACAGCCATACTCCCCGATGGTGATACGCTTCTTCATTCTACAGGCCCAGTACAGATCAACCGTGGATTTCTCCAACGCTGCCCTACAGGCTGCGGAGAAAGCTTTACAGAAAATCACCGACGGCTACCGCCGTTTGCAGAATCTGCTCCCATCGGAGAAGTCAAGCGTGGTGATGCCGGATTTCCTGTCGGCATGCTATGAGGCGATGGATGATGATCTCAACACGCCCCAGGTGATAGCACAGCTATTTGAGGCTTGCAAGATAATAAATGCAGCCTCCGACGGATTGACTAAGCTATCGCAGGACGATATCGCGAAACTAAGGCATCTCTTCGACGTGTTCCTTATCGAGATTCTCGGTATGAAGATAGGTGCGGAGAATGATAACGCTTCCGCCACCAAAGCCTACGAAGGGGCTGTCGATCTGCTTATGGAGATAAGAAAGAATGCGAAGGCTCAGAAGGATTGGGCAACGTCTGACCTGATCCGCGACAAACTCGCCTCGCTCGGTTTTGATGTCAAAGACACCAAGAACGGGGTTGAATGGAGTCTGAAGCAATAATCTATCATGGAAAAAGAGGCTGTCTAACAAGTTTAGGCAGTCTCTTTTCGTATGTGATTGCAAAAAGACA
>NZ_SRYB01000037.1:0-47862 GCF_004793975.1 Lepagella muris | reverse complement strand
TGTCTTTTTGCAATCACATACGAAAAGAGACTGCCTAAACTTGTTAGACAGCCTCATTTTTGTGTGTGAGTTTTGTGGTGGGTCAGAGGAGACCGATGGAGTTGAGGAAGATGAGGAATATGGCGGCGGGGCAGAGCCAGCGGAGGCAGAGGAGGAGCGGACGGTAGAGGGGGAAACGGAATTTGCCGAAGTCGGTGAGCTGGTCGCGAAGGAATTTCTTATCGACCCACCAGCCGACGAAGAGTGAACAGATGAAGCCGCCAATGGGTAGGCAGATGTTGGAGGAGAGGTAGTCAAACAAGCTGAATATCGTCATCCCGAATATGGTGAAGTCGCTTAGAGGTCCGAAACTCATGGCGCATAGCACACCTCCCACAAGGGCGATGACTGATGAAAGTATCGTCGCATTCCGACGCGTCATGTGTTTCTCCTCACAGAAATACGTGATGGAGATCTCGCTCATGGAGACTGTGGAGGTCAGCGATGCGAGAAACAGCAGCAGGAAGAAGAGGGTAGACCATATCATACCACCCGGCAATTGGTTGAAGATGTAGGGAAGCACCTCAAACACGAGAGTCGGACCCGCCTCCGGCGACAGGTCGAATGAGAACACAGCCGGAAAGATAATCACTCCCGCGAGTATAGCCACCATAGAATCAAGTATTGCAGTGGTGGCTGCCGTCCTCCCCAGACGGTTACGGTCGTTGAAATATGATCCGTAGGTCATCATGCAACCAAGTCCAAGACTCAGCGAGAAGAATGCCTGTCCCATGGCACCAAGCAGCACGCTTGATGAAATCTTACTGAAATCAGGGGTGAAAAGGAAGTTGATGCCATCCGCGAAACCCGGCATGAAGAATGAATTGATGCAGAATGCCACCAGCAGCAGAAACAGAAGCGGCATCAGTATGTTGGAAGCTCGTTCGATCCCCTTGGTCACTCCGCATATCAGAATCATAAAATTAATGAAGAGAAATATGATGGTCCATATCATAGGACGCCACCCCGTCGTAAGGTCAACAAATTGTCCGTGTCCCGCCGTAGTGTTGGAGAAATCAAGCGACCCCGTGGCGGATGAGATGCAATACTCCACAGTCCATCCCGCCACGACGGAATAGAAACTCAGTATGAGTAGCGACGCCACGATGCCGAGCGGACCAGCCACGCGGGCAATCCTTCCCCCTCCAAGTTTTCGGTATGCCCCGAATATGTTGCTCCGTGTGCCGCGTCCCATGCAGAACTCTGCACAAAGCAGCGGCACGCCTATCAGAAACACAAATATCAGATAACAGATCATGAATGCACCTCCTCCGTGCACTCCAGCCTCGTATGGGAATCTCCAGATATTGCCGAGTCCTACGGCTGACCCTACCGTCGTGGCTATTGCCCCGAACCTTGTGGCAAACACTGCTCTCTCATTGATGTCGTTATGATTCATATTGTAAAAATATACTGTTTGATTAGAAGTCTGCAAAATTAGTGATTATTTATAAATATGAAATGCATAAATTATGAATATTCGCATACGGGGTTGTCATGAATAAAATTTTTAAGTAATTTTGGCATAATTTTGAGAATCTAACCTATAAATCTAATGAATCTTATGGATATTAGGAAAATTATACTGACGTTAGGAATCGCCTCTGTAATGTCGATTCCCGTGGGGGCAAAGACTCCCAAATATGCCGACGTCACCACTCATCAGGCGGGTGGCAACTACTATTGTTATCCTTGGCTTGACGAGGCTCCCCCGGCACAGACTCCGGCTCCGGCAGGCTATGAGCCGTTTCATCTCGAGCATTACGGGCGTCATGGAAGCCGATGGCATATCGGCTACAAGCTGTTTGACCGTTCGTATGAAATTCTTGATAAGGCGCGTGAGGCAGGCAAACTCACCCCACTCGGAGAGAAGACTTATCAGGCTATAAAGAAGATACGCGAGGATGCACAGGGACGCGACGGCGAGCTTTCCGACAAGGGGGCGTGGCAGCATCAGGGCATTGGGAAGAGAATGGTGGAGAACTATCCGCAGATATTCAATTCCAAGACTAATGTGGATGCCCGTTCTACGGTCGTGATACGTTCAATACTGTCGATGTTCAACGGACTTAACGGAATCCAGTCAATGGTGCCCGACATTAAGATAAAGACGGATGCAAGCTATGCCGACATGTGGTATCTCAACTATCAGGACACCGTGGCACGCAAGTTGCGCAACCATGCCGACTCCACAGTGGTCAAGGAGTTCAGCCGCCGCTACAAGGATAAAGGTGACTATCTTAAGCGCATCATAAATGATGAGAAATATGCCAAGGATAGCATAGGAAGCCGTCTGTATCATTCGTTTCTGACGGCTCTTCTCAACTGCCAGAGCCATTCCGACCAGCCGTGGCTCGTAGATGAGATATTCACTCCGGAGGAGGTGAAAAACAGATGGCTTCAGAAGAACGCGTCATGGCTCATGCAGGGGGGCAACTCTAAATATACCAACAACCGTATGCCGTTCACTCAGGCAAACCTTCTCAACAACATCATAGAGAGTGCCGACACGGCGATGACGTCAGCTACTCCGAGTGCCAACCTGCGCTATGGTCACGACACGATTGTCATGCCGCTGACCGCGCTGATGGAACTCGACAATTTCGGCGACGAGATCAACGACCTTGACGCGCTTGCCGATATGGGGTGGCATGACTATCTGGTGGTGCCGATGGCTGCCAACATACAGATGGTGTTCTACCGTCGTCCCGGTTCCACCGATCCTGACGATGTGCTGGTGAAAGTATTGCTCAATGAAAGGGAGACAACCCTTCCCATCGACAGGGGGCACGGACCATATTATAAATGGAAAGACGTGAGAAAATACTATAAGGATAAGATCGCGCCATACGTGACCGGTCCTCTTCCGCGCCACATAAAATAAATCCGATATGAAATAAAATCTGTATAAATATGCAATATCCGGAGTGTGCTTTATGCAAAAAGTATGCTCCGGCTTTTTTTTATTCCATTTTTTATCATATCCGCAATGATTTTTCAAGTGAAAACGTTAACTTTGCGAATTATTTCCACTACGGCAACACATAATGAAGTAATTTGAACTTATTTCAAGCACAGAATGCAAAAATATACCGTAGACCGCCAAATTTTTAGAAATGAACAGATACGATTTCAATACAGTCATTGACAGACGTGGCACGGATGCCGTCAAGACAGACGGACTGACCGATTTCTTCGGGCGGTCTGACCTGCTGGCTGCATGGGTGGCAGATATGGATTTCGCGACACCGGATTTCATAATCGATGCGTTGAGGGAGAGATTGAACCATCCTGTCTTGGGATATACCAGAGAGCCGGCAGACTATCGTCAGTCAATCATGGATTGGGAGCGCGAGCTCCACGGCTGGGAGATACGTCCGGAATGGCTGAGCTATATACCAGGAATTGTGAAGGGGATTGGCTTGGTGATCAACGTGTTTACAAAGCCGGGTGATGATGTCGTGATCATGCCGCCGGTCTACCATCCATTCCGTATCATACCGGAAAGCAACGGGAGAAACGTGGTGAAGATAGCGATGCTGACGGATGATGCCGGGCGTTATTATATTGACTACGATGCCCTTGAACGTCTCGATACGAAGGGGGGCATACTGCTGCTGGCTAATCCTCACAACCCGGCAGGACGTATATGGAGCCCCGAAGAGTTGCGCCGTCTTGCCGAGATATGCCGCAGGAAGAACCTGTTGGTGGTGTCTGACGAGATTCATGCCGATATGGCACTCAACGGCGCGACACACACTCCGTTTGCCACCGTGTCGGATGATGCCCTACACAACAGCATAACATTCTGTGCACCTTCCAAGACCTTCAACATCCCCGGAATCGTCAGCTCCTTCTCTGTGGTGCCCGACGATGAGATACGCAATCGTTTCTACGGCTGGCTTCAGGCAAGCGAACTGGAAGCGGCTCCGATGATGTCGTATATCGCCACTATCGCCGCCTACCGTCATGGAAAGGAGTGGCGGCGTGAGATGCTCGAATACGTGGTGGAGAATATGCGGACAGTGGCTGACTTCTGCGAGAGGAATCTGCCCGGCATACATGCACAGATTCCGGAGGCATCCTTCCTTATGTGGCTTGATTGCCGGGGACTGGGGTTGGATCATGACAGCCTGGTCGACCTGTTTGTCAACAAGGCACGTGTGGCTCTCAACGACGGCGCGATGTTTGGCGAGGAGGGCACCGGCTTCATGCGTTTGAACGTGGCTGCCCCGCGCAGTGTGATACTTCAGATTCTTGACCGTATAAAGGATGCGGTATGTGGGAATAACGACAGCTTATGAGAATAATTGATATAATCAACGACAGTCCCAATCCGGTGTTCTCCTTCGAGATATTGCCGCCGCTGAAGGGCAACAGCATATATAAGGTGTTTGACATTGTGGAGAAGCTGAAAAGATTCGATCCCAAGTTTGTCAATATCACGTCGCATCATAGCGAGTATATCTACAAGCCACTACCTGACGGCACCCACCGCCGGGTGAGCATCGTGAAGCGTCCGGGCACGGTGGCAATCGCCGCCGCCATACAGAACAGGTATGGACTGATACCGGTGCCGCACATCATCTGCAAGGGCTTCACCAAGGAGGAGACGGAGTATGCGTTGCTCGACCTGAATTTCCTCGGCATCAACAATCTTCTCGTGTTGAGAGGGGATGAGAAAGGGCAGGACTCCACGATGGGGCAGCCGAATATCTCACACGAACACGCCACCGACCTCCAGAAGCAGATAAATCTCTTCAATGAGGGTATCGGGTTGGAGGATATGAGGATTCAGGGCATTGAGACTCCGTTTTCGTATGGCATGGCGTGCTATCCGGAGAAACATGAGGAGGCTCCCAACATGGAATCCGACATATACTACATGAAGAAGAAGATGGAGAATGGCGCGGATTATTTCGTTACCCAGATGTTTTTCGACAATGAGAAATATTTCAGTTTCGTGGAGCGTTGTCGGGCAGCGGGAATCAACGTACCGATCATTCCGGGTTTGAAGCCTATCTCCAAGATGTCGCATCTCACGATGCTTCCGAAGGTGTTCCGCATAGACATACCGGAGGAGTTGGCATCGCGTATCCGTGAATGTAAGACCGACACCGAGGTGAAGCAGGTGGGTATAGAATGGGGCATACGTCAGAGCCGGGAACTGCTTGAGAAGGGTGCGCTCGGATTGCATTACTACACGATGAGCGTGTCTGACAGCGTGTCGAAGATAGTTGAGAACGTATATTAATCAACCGTTTCCAAGGTTGTTGCTCCCCATGATTAAAAATGGGGACTTAATCAGATAAGATATTGAAACAGGACCAATTCATACAATTACTCAAGGAACGGGTGCTCGTGCTTGACGGAGCCATGGGCACCATGATACAGCGTTGCGGATTCTCGGAGGAGGATTTCCGTGGCAAGCGTTTCGCCGCTCACGGATGTAAGCTCTCCGGATGCAATGATATACTTTGCCTGACTCAAGGCGACAGGATAAAGGATATTCACAAGGCATATCTTGATGCTGGCGCAGACATAATATCCACAAACTCTTTCAATGCAAACGACGTGTCGATGGCTGACTACGGTCTTCAGTCGTATGATGGGCTGATACGTGAGATCAACCGTAGGGCTGCCGAGTTGGCTGTGGAGGCGGCTTCGGAGTCCCCCTTGCGTAGCTGGGGAGGACGTGCCCTTGTGGCGGGTTCGATAGGACCGACTAACCGCACGGCGTCGATGAGTCCGGAGGTGGACGACCCTGCATATCGGAATGTAAGCTATGATGAGCTTTTCGATGCTTATTCCCGTCAGGTGGCGGGGTTGATAGAGGGTGGCGCGGATCTGCTTCTCTTTGAGACAGTGTTCGACACTCTCAACCTGAAAGCCGGTCTTGATGCCGCCGGGAGGATGATGGAGAGCATGGGACGCGATCTGCCGATAATGATTTCCGCTACCGTCTCCGACAGGTCGGGAAGAACTCTGTCAGGTCAGACTCTCGCCGCATTCGTCACTTCCGTGGCGGATTATACCCACGTGGTCAGCATGGGTCTGAACTGTAGCTTCGGTCCGTCGGATATTATACCGTATGTGAAGGAACTCGCATCGCTCACGTCGCATTTCATAAGCTCGCATCCCAATGCCGGGTTGCCGAATGCCATGGGTGAGTATGACGAGACTCCTGAAAAGTTTGCCGCCAGCATGGAGCGTATGCTCTCGTCCGGTATGCTTAACATAGCCGGAGGATGTTGCGGCACTACGCCTGCGCATATAGCGGCACTCGTGGAGAAACTCTCCGTCGCTGTCCCCCACAGGCAGACTCAGATAATGCCGGCACTCCGCATCTCTGGATTGGAGAGAGTGGAGGTGTTGCCGCAGAACAATTTCCTCAACGTGGGGGAACGCTGCAACGTGGCGGGTTCGCGTAAGTTCTTGCGCCTTATTAAGGAGAAGAAATATGAGGAGGCGATGTCGATAGCCCTGCGTCAGGTGGAGGACGGTGCGATGGTGATAGACGTCAATATGGATGATGCCATGCTCGATGCGCGCGAGGAGATGGTGCATTTCCTGCGCTACATAGCATCCGATCCGGATATTTCGAAAGTACCGGTGATGGTCGATTCCTCCGACTGGGATGTGGTGGAATCCGCCCTGAAGAATCTTCAGGGTAAAAGCATCGTCAATTCCATATCGCTCAAAGAGGGTGAGGAGCCGTTCGTTAAGAAAGGGCGTCGCATCCGTCAGCTCGGTGCAGCCGTGATTGTCATGGCTTTTGACGAGCAGGGTCAGGCAGATACATACGAGCGGAAGATAGAGATATGCCGACGTGCTTACGCCCTTCTGATGGAGAGATGCGGCTTCGCGCCTGACGACATTATCTTCGACGTCAACATAATGGCGGTAGCTACCGGAATCGAGGCTCATGACCGCTACGGCATCGACTTCATCGAGGCGGTCAGATGGATAAAGCAGAATCTCCCCGGGGCGCGCACGAGCGGCGGGGTGAGCAATCTTTCATTCTCATTCCGTGGCAAGAATGCGTTGCGTGAGGCGATGCACGCCGTTTTCCTGTATCATGCAATTGAGGCGGGTCTCGACATGGGAATCGTCAATCCGGCGTCTTCCGTCACATTCGAGGATGTGGAGCCTGGGTTGAGGTCATTGATAGAGGACGTGATACTCGCCCGACGCAAGGAGGCTCCGGCAGAGCTTGCCGATTATGCCGCCCATGAGAATGGGGGTGCGGCAGTGGCGGGAGACTCACATGAGCGCGACATGTCCCGTCCGGTAGCCGTGCGGCTGGAGAATGCCATAGTGAAGGGGAATCCTGAGTATCTGACGGAGGATCTTGACGAGGCTGTTGCCTCCGGATCTTCTGCCGTAGAGATAATAGAGGGTCCGCTGATGGATGGTATGAACCGTGTGGGTCAGCTTTTCGGCGAAGGTAAGATGTTTCTTCCGCAGGTAGTGAAGACTGCCCGCACAATGAAGATGGCGGTCGACCATCTGAAACCGCTCATGGAGGCTGCCGCAGCAGATGCCTCCTCCACGAAGGCGGGGAAGGTGGTGTTTGCCACCGTGAAGGGCGACGTCCACGACATAGGGAAGAATATCGTCTCGATTGTGCTTGCCTGCAATAATTATGAGGTGATCGATCTTGGAGTGATGGTCCCGGCAGAGAAAATAGTTGAGACAGCCTTGCGCGAACGTCCTGATCTTGTGTGCCTCTCCGGACTGATTACCCCGTCGCTTTCCGAGATGGTGAATGTGGCGCGGGCAATGGAGGAGGCTGGTCTCGACATACCGCTGCTCGTCGGTGGTGCCACCACGTCGCGCCTGCATACGGCATTGAAGATTTCTCCGGTCTATCATGCCCCGGTGGTGCACGTCACGGATGCAGCCCAGAATCCTATCGTAGCCTCTAAGTTGCTGAATCCTGAACAGAAGGGGGATTTCGTGACCACGCTTGAGAGGGAATATGAGGAGTTGAGAGAAGGGTATGGCAATAAGAGAGTGGAGATAGTTCCGCTTGCCGAGGCACGTCGTAATGGCATGAAGATTGATTGGGAAGGTTATCGTGCGCCTCAGCCTACAGTAGGGTTGGGCAATGCGGTGGTTCTGGATACGGATCTCGGGGAGGTGGCGGAGCTCATCAACTGGAAGATGTTTTTCCATAGCTGGCGCATCTCCCCCGATAGCGATGAGGCGCAGCGTCTGCTTCGCGATGCCCGCGAATTGCTCAATTCCTTGATTGAGGATAAGAGATTCGATGGCAAGGCGGCAGTGACATTCTATCCCGCATTTGCTGAAGGTGACGACGTGGAGATCGGTGGCGTGAGATTCCCCGTGCTGCGTCAGCAGCGCAAGGGATCAGACTATCTTTCATTGTCAGATTTCATTGCGCCGCGCGGTGTGGCAGAAGATATAGCGGGAGTGTTTGTAGCCACAGCCGGCAATATGCTGGCTGAAGAGGCATCCCGCTTGAAAGATGAGGGCGACTCCTACGGCAGTCTGCTCCGTCAGTCGCTTGCCGACAGGATAGCGGAGGCTACGAGCGAATGGCTGCATTGCAAGGTGAGACGTAAGCTATGGGGATATTCACCCGACGAGAAATGCTCCCCCGCGGAGATGCTGCGCGGGGATTACGTGGGGATTCGTCCCGCCATGGGTTATCCGATGCTTCCTGACCAACTGCTGAATCATTCCTTGGCAAGCCTGCTTCCGATGGATAGTGTAGGAGTGCATCTCACCGAGAATGGGGCAATGATTCCGTCAGCTACCGTGAGCGGAATATATATTTCCCATCCATCTTCACGTTATTTCATTGTGGGAGAACCGGGAGAGGATCAGCTTGCAGACTACGCACGCCGCCGCGGTATGGATTATGAAAGGGTGAGGGAGATATTAAGGATTTGATCCCCAACGGAATGAAAATAAAGGAACGATATATGCAGACAAAAGACAGACAGATAAAGAAGATCGCCATACAGGGCGTTGCCGGTTGCTTCCATGATGCGGCGGCACGTCAGTTTTTCGACGGTCAGGAGGTGGAGACGATACCATGCGACTCTTTCCCCGATCTTTTCGAGAAATTGGAGACGGATGCGTCGATGCTCGGCATCGTGGCGATAGAGAACACCATTGCCGGAAGCCTTCTCGCCAATCATGAATTGCTGCGCAAGAGCAACCATACGATCATAGGGGAACATTCCGTGAGGATAAGCCATGTGCTCTGTGCCCTTCCCGGAGAGACAATCGAATCGATAAGCGAGGTAAATTCGCATCCGATGGCACTTATGCAGTGTGAGCAATATCTACGCCGTCATCCCCACATGAGGATGGTGGAGAAATTTGACACCGCCGGAAGCGCAGAGGAGATAGCGCGAGAGAAACTTGCCGGACATGCCGCAGTGTGTGGAGAGTTTGCCGCCAATCTTTATGGACTTAATATCCTGGAGAAGGGTATAGAGACCAACAAGCGCAACTTCACCCGTTTCCTTATCCTTGCCGACCCACTCCTTGCCGGCGAGCTGAAACCTCGTGAGGAGCAGCTCAACAAGTCGAGCGTGGTGTTCACGCTCCCTCATTCCCACGGCGCACTCTCGAAAGTGCTGACAATCCTCTCTTTCTACGACGTCAACCTGACGAAGATACAGTCGCTCCCGGTAGTCGGGCGTGAATGGGAATATCGTTTCTACGTGGATCTCACCTTCTCATCCTACTTCCGCTATCGCCAGGCATTGCAGGCGGTGCGTCCGCTCACCAACGAGTTCCGCATCCTCGGGGAATATGAGGAGCGCGTAGGCATCAATTGATTCCGATAAATCAACAATAACACAGGTAAAAATGGAAAATAAAATATCACCCGCAGCAAGGGTGAACGAGATAAAGGAATATTGGTTTGCAGGCAAGATGCGCGAAGTGGCACGCATGAATGCCGAAGGGCTCGACGTCGTTTCGCTCGGCGTGGGTGGTCCTGACCGTATGCCTGCAATGGAGGTGGTGCAGACCCTTTGCGAGTCTGCCTCCAATCCCGCCAACCACACCTATCAGATAGCATCCGGACTCCCGGAATTGCGTCAGGCAATGAGCCGGTGGTATAAGCGTCATTACAACGTGGATCTTGACCCCGATTCAGAAGTGCTCCCGTTGATAGGATCAAAGGAGGGTGTGCTCCACGTGAGCCTTGCCTTCGTGAATCCGGGCGACAAGGTGCTCGTGCCCGATCCCGGCTACATGACCTATCGCGGTGTGAGCCGTATGCTTGGCGCGCAGGTGATAAGCTACGATCTTAAGGCTGACGAGGGGTGGATGCCCGATTTCGAGCAGCTGGAGAGGATCGCTTCCGAGGGTGGCGTGAAACTCATGTGGGTGAATTATCCCAATATGCCTACGGGTGCTTGTGCAAGCATGGAGCTTTTCGAGAAACTGGTGGATTTCGGGCGGCGTCATGGCATTGTCATCGTGCATGACAACCCCTACAGTTTTGTGCTAAACGATAATCCACAGAGCCTTCTCTCGGTGGAGGGCGCGAAAGATATTGCCATAGAACTTAATTCTTTGAGCAAGAGCCATAATATGTCGGGTTGGCGTATGGGTATGGTGGCGTCGAATGCGGAATTTGTAGGTTGGGTTAGGAAAATGAAATCCAATATCGATTCCGGTCAGTTCAAACCCGTCATGGAGGCGGCTATCAAGGCTCTCGATATTGACGACAGCTGGTATAAGGAGCTTAATCAAGTATATGCCGGACGTCGCAAGGTGGCGGAGAAGATCATGACTGCACTCAGATGCACGTTTGATCCCGCACAGCGCGGACTGTTCCTATGGGGAAAATTGCCGGAGGGTGCGCCCGACAGTGCCACATTCACCGACCGTGTGCTTCATGAGGCAAGGGTATTCATCGTGCCCGGTTTTATCTTCGGAAAGAATGGCGAAGGCTATATCCGCATATCGCTCTGTGCCACTGAAGAGAAGATGGAGGAGGCTCTCAGGCGTGTGAAGGAATTGAAATGAATGAAATGAAAAAAACTATATAATTATGAATTTTGAAGATTTAAAACCGATTGTGGAGGGTCTGGATCCCTCAAAGCCGCTTGTGATGGCAGGTCCTTGCAGTGCGGAGACAGAGGAGCAGACTCTCTCTACTGCACGCCAGCTTGCTATGGGCGGCATAAAGATTTTCCGTGCCGGAATCTGGAAACCACGCACCAAACCGGGTGGTTTCGAGGGTATAGGCAAGGAGGGTCTTGCGTGGCTCCAGAGAGTGAGGGAGGAGACAGGTATGCTTGTCGCTACAGAGGTGGCTATGCGTGCTCATGTGCTTGACGCTCTTGAGGCAGGCGTGGATATTCTGTGGGTGGGTGCGCGCACTTCCGCTAACCCGTTTGCCGTGCAGGAGATTGCCGACACTCTCAAGGAGGCAGGTGCAACCGACGTGGCTGTGCTGGTGAAGAATCCGGTGAACCCCGACCTTGAACTTTGGATCGGTGCCCTCGAACGTCTCTACAATGCCGGCATACGTCGTCTCGGTGCCATACATCGCGGTTTCTCTTTCTACGGTAAGAGCATCTACCGCAACCCGCCGCAGTGGCACATACCTATCGAGCTTCACCGCCGCATTCCGCATCTCCCAATCGTCATTGACCCCAGCCACATGGGTGGTAAGCGTGAATTGATCTCTTCTCTGTCGCAGCAGGCTCTCGACATGAAGTTTGCCGGACTTATGATAGAGAGCCATTGTTCACCCGATGATGCGTGGAGCGACAAGAATCAGCAGGTCACTCCCGAAGTGCTCAAAGTGATACTCGGCTCGTTGGTACACCGCAACACCGTGCAGGAGACCGAAAGCCTTCAGAATCTACGTGATAAGATCGACCGTATCGATACCGAACTTGTTGAGATGTACAAGAAGAGAATGGACATCGCGCGTGAGATCGGTAAATATAAGAAGGAACACTCAATGCCGGTAGTGCAGGAGACCCGTTACAACGACCTGATCAAGAGTCGCGTGGCAGCAGCCGTGGAGATGGGTATGTCGGCAGACTTCATGAAGACCATCCTTCAGGCAATCCACGAGGAGTCAGTACGTCAGCAGATAGAGGTGCTTAACCAGAACTGACGGGATACCACCTCTCCGTTCAAAGTCAAAATATTGGTTCAAGGCAAGCCGATGATTGCGCTAAGCGTAGTCATCGGCTATTTTTATGAAAATTCTCAAAGATGAAAAACAATCCAACAGAAAAGAAAAAATGTCTAAAAATAGGATTTAATTAAAAAAAATATTAAATTTGCATCGTGATACAACAAATGGCAATATAATAGAAAGTGGATTTGCTCCAAAACAATCCACATACCAAAGTAATGTGACGTATTCATGAACAGCAAAGTTTAATTGGTTTTGATGCCTGGCAATCCGTGAGGACGCAAGGCAAGGTGGAACGTTGATTCGATCCGCCTACAAGAAGACTCTAAAAAAGTCTTTCTCTTTCATAATGATCAATTTTTGGTTTAACATGCCTGACACTCCGTGAGGAGCGAAAGGCTTGTGTGGATAGTTGATTCATTATGTGCGTCATGCTCCGAAAGGAAGCTCGACGAGGTGGAATGTTGACTCGATCCGCCTGCATTTTCCAAAGAGAAAATTCGGCAATAATGCAAAACAACCAATAAACTATCAGAAATGAAAAAGTTATTACTGTTATTATGCGTATTTCTTTCGACAGCAGTTCGCGCACAAGAGTTTTATGAACCCTCAGACCTTGATGTCATGTGGCGTGTATGGGATGATGAGTGGACATTCAACTGGCTCATTGAGAACGGGAATAAAGTAGACGTGTCGGTCAATCCAGCACCCCGTTATTCACACTCTTCGGTTGTGGCACCAACAGAAGTATGTCTTAGTTTTGTAAAAAACAACAAATTCCTATGCCTTACCTTTTCTAAGTCAGAGGGTATCCGAATGTTCACAGAGAATCAGGTATATACCCTTGCCAACCATTTCTCTTCTATAAGCAGTTTAGTTCAGCAATATTGGTTCAATATTGACTTTGACCGCATTGTCTTCAACGAGGTGTTGGGATGGCTACTTATACCATGCGGATATTATGGATACACCGGTTACAATGCCATTGCAATCAATTTTGCAGACATGAGCGCAGTAAATGAAGTCAAATACTTACCGTCAGATGGAGATGTGGAATACTACAATCTTCAGGGTATGAAAATAGATGAAGAAAATGCAAAAGGTCAGATATTGATAAGAAAAGAGGGTGCAAAATCAACAAAGATAATGAGAAGGTAATTATCTTGTCCGGAATAACGTTTCAGGTGTTTCATGCGTTTCATCTGTTTCATCTGTTTCAAGAGAAACGCATGAAACACCTGAAACGGATCGGGATGATTACCGGGGCCTTGGATCCGGCATACTTCGTTCACTGCAAGATGGAGCCAAACTCAGTTTCAAGAATGATGAGGAGGGTAAGCAATTCACCGCAATCCTTTATCGTCCGAATCATGAAAAACTTGATACGATGAACCAGAAAAGAGCAACCGAACAGAAAACGGATGAATTGAACCAGAAAATGAACCAGAAAATTGATGAATTGACCCAGAAAACTACCCATAAAAGCACAACCGAACAGAAAACCGAACAGAAAACCGGCAGCGACCAGAAAACTGTGGGCGATCAGAAAATCTTAATGCTAAAATTAATCAAAGGCAATCCATTTATCAACAGAGATGAATTAGGTAAAAAATTCGGTATTCACCATAGTAGTGTTCAACGTCGTCTTGAATCACTGATGAAAGATGGTCTTATCCGTCGTGTTGGTCCGGATAAGGGTGGACGTTGGGAGGTAATAAATAATTGAGTATTTCAAACATAACATCCGGATAATCCATGCAATCCTTCTGCATGTTTAGATTTACTTTATTATTATTGCATAGTTAAGAACAATGTGCATGATGTCACAACATGATGTGCATAATGTATAGGTTTGCTTCTTTTTTATTATTTTTGCATTGTCAAACACAACATGCTCCAACGAGGATGAAGTGCAGGCACCGTTGTGATTTGCTTCTTTTTTATTATTTTTGCACTGTCAAACACAATCATGTAGTGTGATGTAATGTAATGTATCGGTTGTGATTTGCTTCTTTTTTATTATTTTTGCACTGTCAAACACAATACAATAACAATGTTGACGTACCCCAAAAGGTTGTGATTTGCTTCTTTTTTATTATTTTTGCACTGTCAAACACAATACGTATGGGAAATGGGTATCTGACTTCGGTGTTGTGATTTGCTTCTTTTTTATTATTTTTGCACTGTCAAACACAATCTCCAGTCATTTTGACATAATGTGAAAGGTGTTGTGATTTGCTTCTTTTTTATTATTTTTGCACTGTCAAACACAATAAAAACTTTGGCGAAAGCATCACCTTGAAAGTTGTGATTTGCTTCTTTTTTATTATTTTTGCACTGTCAAACACAATGCAGCCACCCTAAAGGATCTTGGCGCGTCCGTTGTGATTTGCTTCTTTTTTATTATTTTTGCACTGTCAAACACAATAAGGGTGGCAAGATATACGCAGATATGATTGTTGTGATTTGCTTCTTTTTTATTATTTTTGCACTGTCAAACACAATCCATCCGGATAGTAGCATGCAAGGTTCTCACGTTGTGATTTGCTTCTTTTTTATTATTTTTGCACTGTCAAACACAATCGGATATAATTATTAGCTAACATAATTATCCGTTGTGATTTGCTTCTTTTTTATTATTTTTGCACTGTCAAACACAATTATATGCCGACATGATTGATGCTGTAATAGTTGTGATTTGCTTCTTTTTTATTATTTTTGCACTGTCAAACACAATAAAAACTTTCGCCTCGTTTGGATGTTGGATGTTGTGATTTGCTTCTTTTTTATTATTTTTGCACTGTCAAACACAATGCATACTGCGAATGGTATCTCCTCACGCACGTTGTGATTTGCTTCTTTTTTATTATTTTTGCACTGTCAAACACAATCGAAAGTTTTTTGTATTCCGGACTGACACAGTTGTGATTTGCTTCTTTTTTATTATTTTTGCACTGTCAAACACAATACGACCTTCGGTAACAGGGTCAACTTTTACGTTGTGATTTGCTTCTTTTTTATTATTTTTGCACTGTCAAACACAATGTCGCCTATTTCGTGGGCGACACGGTAAGTGTTGTGATTTGCTTCTTTTTTATTATTTTTGCACTGTCAAACACAATACGCGATAGGATGTTTATATCAGCCATAGCGTTGTGATTTGCTTCTTTTTTATTATTTTTGCACTGTCAAACACAATGGATGCGGTGTATTACAAGACAATTACGCGGTTGTGATTTGCTTCTTTTTTATTATTTTTGCACTGTCAAACACAATTAATCTTGCACTTGATAAGGTGATGAGGCAGTTGTGATTTGCTTCTTTTTTATTATTTTTGCACTGTCAAACACAATGCTCCTTGGGAGAATTGTATACATTTTGGCGTTGTGATTTGCTTCTTTTTTATTATTTTTGCACTGTCAAACACAATTAACCGGATGTAAGCAATCCATCAGATACGGTTGTGATTTGCTTCTTTTTTATTATTTTTGCACTGTCAAACACAATCAATCTGTCCACGAGTGTAACGATGAATAAGTTGTGATTTGCTTCTTTTTTATTATTTTTGCACTGTCAAACACAATAGACTTCGTTTATCAAGATAAGATGAGCCGTTGTGATTTGCTTCTTTTTTATTATTTTTGCACTGTCAAACACAATATCTGATGTACCTCTTCCTCCTTTCACTCTGTTGTGATTTGCTTCTTTTTTATTATTTTTGCACTGTCAAACACAATGCATTAGAATCAAACCTGCGAGCGTCATTAGTTGTGATTTGCTTCTTTTTTATTATTTTTGCACTGTCAAACACAATTGATAGATCATGATACACCTCTCCGGGATTGTTGTGATTTGCTTCTTTTTTATTATTTTTGCACTGTCAAACACAATAGAAAACGGATACAAGGAATTGGGCGATGCGTTGTGATTTGCTTCTTTTTTATTATTTTTGCACTGTCAAACACAATGTATTCTATATAACTTGTTGTTAGATAGATGATTTTGAGATTTGATAGAAAATAAAAAAGAGTGGTTTCCAATCACTCTTTTTTATTTTTTTAGTCGGTTTTATATATCTGAATGTACAAATAGAATGGTTCAGAATAATTCCAATTGGATGGCATTTGTTTTAGGTGGAGTTTTAGTGGCTCCTTCAAATACTATTATGTCTCCAAATTGACGGTCGGTTATTGACATGATACAGATTTTTCCGGCTTCAGGTAAAAAGGATTTTACCCGGTTGATATGTACCTGACTATTTTCTTGGGAAGCGCATGGACGTACATATATTGACAATTGAAACATGGTGAATCCGTCAGACAGCAGTCTCTTTCTGAAATCAGAGTAATCTTTCCTCTGTTTCTTTGTCTCTACCGGCAGATCAAAAAATACTATCACCCACATGATCTTATATTGATTTAACCTTGTTGTTTGCATATTATTTCCGGATATAATATTTTCCGACTCTCTCCGTTGAAGCATTTTGACAATGAGGCTGATGTCATTGTGGCTGCAATCATCAACGGTCGTGTCAGTTTGCCAATCTTTACGTCAATAGTTGGAATGGTGAGTAGTTTCTTTTTTATTGCAGGTGTCAGTGATATATCGGTTCCATGTTCTCGGATGATTTCCATGACAACATTATCAACGTATGGACGATATGGTTCCATTATGTCATCTGCAAGGCAATAGGCATTATATCGGTTGTGATGGTGAATGCCCAATGTCGGCAACAGACCGCTGCCTACAAGTGCACGGGCTATTACTGCCCGAAGGATGGCATATCCATAGTTGAACAGGGCATTACAGTCATCAGCATCACGTTGTCGTGTGAAATGTGGATTCTCAATGAAGATATTTCTCCAGTAGAAGGCTGCCGCTCTCCCTTCCAAGTTGTCCGGGTCTCCACTTTTTACGTTGCGGCTCCATACAGCCATGCATTTGCTCTCTTTATTATTCCAGATCTTAAGCACTTCTCCTTGATTGGCAATCTTTGACATGACAGTCTGTTGCCACAATTGTTTTTTCAATGGGAGGGAGCATGAGATTTGAGCCAGGTAACGCTCGCTTTGTATGGTGTTGCCTGACAATGGGAGCAGCAAACCATTAGGCATGTGCCGGGAGTCGCAGGTGATGACCGCGACATTATTTTCAAGTAATGACGAAAGCAATGCCGAGGTCAGTGTCACCTGATGACTTTCGATAATCAGAATACCGATATCCTCAATCGGTCGTGTTATCGGTTGTTTCGGTTTTTCGGGGATGTCGGGCAATTCTATCACCAACTGATTAAGTTTCAGCGACAGATATGCCCGATTCCCGAAGAGGAGAGTCTGTTTTATCATTTTAAGATTTTTATTTGTCCAAGATTATCCACACTTACTGGTATAAGATTGCTTAAAGTTATAGCATTATATGAACGTATACGATATAATGCTTTCATCTCAGTATCCGGTCTTGCATTCTTTGCATCTACATTTGTCCATGTATGTAGCCTGAATCGATAGTCTCCAGTAGATAGGGTTTGTACACGGTAAAGATGTGCAGTCAGAGTCTTCATGTCGTTCATGTCAAGTGCATCCGACAATTGCTCCGGAGTAAGACCGAGCAGACACATGTCGCCTATCTTAAGGGAATATAGGAATCTGCTTCCAACGGGAGGAAGGGTATCGGCTACTTCCCTGACGTCATCAGATTCACGCATATCAATCAGTCTTGTCCATGCCTCATCCGGATCTTTGATTATGACCGGAAGTCCTATGAGTTTGCGTTTCATACCTGTCCATGCCGACACAATAACTTCCGTCACTTTCCCATCCTTTTCATAGAATGCCACATGATGGTTGTTGCCACTGCTTGCAAATGCCACAGCTTTCCCGGTCGAATCCTTACGGATAGGTACAAGATTGTCGTTTGAAAATATCCTTACCCTCTTTACCGGATGTCTCACATCGTTACCGATATATATAGGATTCTCTTCAAAACTTTGTTGATATTTCTTTATGTCATTCTTGCATTCAGCTAATCTGTCCAGTGCAGCTTCCCGTATGCTCTTATCTACGATTCTCTGTATGCCTGGAGCAGTCAGCGCGCTGAGATCGGCACGAGTTACGAAGGTCTCCTTATAGCAATCAATTGAGGTTATCTCTTTCTCCTTTCCATTCTTGGCAATGATCAAGGGGGATCTTTTCAGAGCCTTCAATGCTTTCTTGAAGTCACCGTCTGCCTCCTGAATACGATTTATGACAAGATTACGGATATCGTCATCTGCTATCAGTTCCGGATTGGAGAAGGCATATTTCAGATCTTTTCCATTGTCTTGAAGTTTTATTTTTCCGAATACTGTTTCCTGATGAAGTGCACCACGCGGCACAAGAATGTTATCCTGCACAAGTTTTCTCTTTCCATTCCTGTAGATATATCTTTTACCGGGAGTGGAAAGTTTCTTGCCCGATTTGATAGAGACCGCTATGCTGTCAATAGTATCTGCTGCTATGTTCACAGGGAAATGGGGGAGAAGTTCTGCCCATTTTTCAAGCAGATGGAATTTCTCCTTAAACTCATTACTCTGTCCCTGGATGTCGGCATACATCTTGTCACGTTGCGTATTCAGGTTGCTGAGTCGCTGTATGTAGCCTTGACGGGTCAGGGCTATAACCAGTGCATCTACGGCATGATGCCTGTGGTCAAGGCGTTTGCTCCAATCCTTTATGCGCAATTCCTTGTGTGTCTGCCCTTCATGCTCATAAGATACTTCCTCCACGAGGTCAGCCTGTTCGTAGCGTTTGATGTTGAGATTATGGAGTATATTGTCATAACCCCATGTATGGCGGAGAAAATCTGTGACGGATCCGGATGTGGCATATACATTCCGGCACACCTCAAAAAGAATCTCGCGTGCTTTCTTGGCAATATATTGGCTTTGACGAAGATCTCGGTCAAGGAAATCCTGCGGAATCTCAGACTGCGACATCATGAAGCGGTCGTGTTTTGTACGTGAAATTTTCTTTTCCTTCAACAGAGTGTCGATGTTGGCTACATATCGGTTGAAATCCGCCTCGCTTTTTCCCGACATATAGTCGTAGGCTGTACGGTTGTTTTTCTCCTTATTGCAATGGCTGCAACTGCAAGCCTTGTTGGTCATGCTGTCGTCAAAGAGGATGGATCTCGGCACGATGTGCTCGATTTCACCCCCATGACCACCGAGAAATTCTCCTAAGCTCAGTGTCTTACCACAATATATGCATCTGTGTCCGCTCTCCTCCCACAGACGGTATTTCTGTATGTTCCTGCGAGAAGCCACCAGACCCTGTTCCTTGATCTTTATGGCAATCGCAGCATTTTCCCGTTCACGTTTTGCAATATTGGAAGTGGTCTCTGCCCGCTGATCCTTGCTCTGCTTGAGTTCGCGTGCAAGTTCCACCCTTATCTCGTCAATCTCACCATATTTCTCAATGAGTGCATTTACGATATTTATCATCTGATTGAGAATCTTCTCAACCACGGGTTGTCTCAACTCACCCTTTTCAATATTATCGATATGCTTTTTCAGCACACGACGCTCATTCTCTTCCTTTGTGAGGCTATCGGAATGATTGACTCCGACGAAAGTGCAGGCTTCGCTATAGAGATATCCATCCTTCAGATAGGGTAGCAGTTTCCTCATGAATTTGGCAGATCTGTTGGAATAGCCGGGCTTTACAAAATCTATCTTGTAAAGTCGGTCGATCACCTCTTTATCCGTGATGCCGAATTGTTTCTCAATAGCTTTTGACAATTCCTCCTTCGAGGATGAAGAATAGACGGTATGCCACAAGCGATAAAGTGGTTCATCCTGATATTGGGGATATATTTCTCCATCGTTTTTGCCGGTGGCGGAGTTGCGTCGGTTCATTTTTACACGAGAGATGATTTCTCCGGTATCCTGATCCACGATATCGGTGTTCTCATATTCTATGTTGAAACGTAGAATGTCAGGCATGGATTCCGCCAAATCTCCCAACGCCTCTTTTAGCTGGGTGTATGTGCGGTTCCCTTCAAGTCCGTTTTTCGGTGCGCCTTCCCATCTGAATCCGTCGCTTGCCTTAAGCCCTAAAATCTTCAGCAGTTGGGTTTGGGTCAATTTCTCATTTGTATTCAGGAAATTGAATATCCTTGTGCGTTCCTCCTGATTCGGGATATATTCATATTGTAAAAGTCGGAAATCCTTTGATTGCGACATTTCCTCATCAAATAATCCCGGTTGAGAGTCCTTGCGTACCCTTTTCTTGTTGGAAAAATTTTTCAATCGGATGTTGTTGACGGTTTCCCACAGGCGAGTTTCCTGCGCAATCGGGGATGTGCGTGGTGCCACTTTCGGACCGGTGATTACCTCCTTCCCGTTTGTTTTGTTGATGAATTTAAGACTTTCAAACTCGCAGACGCTCACAAGACGCTTACATGATTTCAACGGACGTTGATAGAATATGATGTCGTGTAGCTTTTTGACAGTGGCATCGTTGAGTATTTCCGGATAAAATTCCCCCTGCACTTCCATGATACGATAGAATTCCTCTTCGTATGCTTTTCGGGGGAGTACGTATCCTTTAATACGGTAATCATACACGTTTTTTCCGGCTGAACTTGTGGTTTCCGATTCTTTGAGTTTTGTAGCAAAGAATTGTCCGGGGGTCATCCCGTTGAGATCGGAATACCGTTGGTTGACATCGGTAACGTAAGATTTCTGAGAGGAGTCGGAATCGTCGGATTTTGAATGACGATAGCCTCTGCGTTGGTTCAGCATCAGCAGGACTCTTCCTATCTCTGCGAGGGAAAGACGTTTGCCGGTGGTGGCTGCATCCGCGCGGAGTTGCCATGTCTGCAATGGTGATAGAGTCAGCAGGCTATTGTCGCTGCTGATCATCCCTAATTTTGCCAATTCCAGAGATAGGATTTTTCTGCGCATCTGATATCTGTCAAGACCTTTGCGGGCGGTGCGCATGAAAGTGCGTTGGCTGCAAACAGTTTCACCTTTCCCTTTGCAGAAATTGTCGGATTCTGTTGGAGATATGCTTAATATGCGGCTTCCTATTGCATGAATCAGCAGGGGATGGTTTTCCTCATCAATCTCAATAAGACACCATCCTACGGATCCTATGCCAAGATCAAGTCCAAGAATTTTCATAAGTGATTATGATGTTAGGTGGTTATACAATTTTTTAATGATATACTTAATATGATAATTGGGTAATTTTTTTGAAGATTGCGTCGGTTATACAACTTCGTAAAATAATTTCCAAAGATAATAATCTTTTTGTTATTTTAGACAATAAATGCTTTCTTAAATCACATTAAATAATGTTAAAATTAAGAAATGGTATTGTAATATGAAAATTATTATTTAAATTTGCAACGCAAATAATAAAGAAGCAAATCACAATAAGGATTTTATCCGTTGTGAAAACATTTGGAGAGGAGGCACTCTGTGCTTTCTCTCGTCTTTTTTATTACCTATTTATCGTGTTCTGTATCGGTTTGTATCGCTTGTTTCACCCGATACAAACCGATACAAACCGATACAAGCGATACAAGATTTGTGTTTGATTTCAATTCAAGTATGATATAACGTACTCTGCATTTCCCATGCAGCTATATTTTTTCTCATCATGAAGTTGATGAAATCTCCCATCAATTCATGGGAACTTCCCCTTGCTACATCAGTAAGTCGAATTTCGGTTTCGAGCGAAGTGTCATGTTTACCTGAGCCTTCAGCAATGTTTGCGCGGATGGAGCGGGCTGTCACAAAAATAGAGATTAAAATTCAATTGCGCAAAATTTTTACTCAGATTTTCTTCAGACTTGTATCGGTCAGAAAAAACGGCAACCGGATATATAAATCCGATTGCCGTTAATTAGTTATACGTTTGTTTTAACACTATAACTTTGGAGTATGTTTCAATTCACGCAACCGTATAGGTTGCGACATCATATCCTTTAACGTAAGGTCACAATGCATTATTGTTTGTTATAGGAGATATCACATCTGTCTGATTTAAATTTTATTAACTCATTTCTGCCTGATTTAGGCAGTTGTGTCGGTTATTTTTGCGAAAAATTTTTTAATCGTAAAAAATCTGTTGGAAACAGAGAGTTTTGTATAAAATTTAGTTTCTAATGATTTTTTTATAATTTTACCAAGTGAAGTTTAAACAACTTCTATTTAAAATCTGCCGTCATGAAGACATCTGATGAAAATATTGTCATATCGCATCTATTCCAAAAAACGGATAATGCTGATTGGGTTATTCAGTCGAATGATAATCATGCAGAGGGTGTGGCTGATTTGGCTGCCGACTTTTGCAGTTGCTTCGGATTCTCAAATTGGGGTCGTCTTTTGGGTCTCATGCACGACAGGGGGAAGGAGAGTGTGGATTTCCAAAGATATATCCGTGTAAAATCCGGATATGATACTCATGCCGGGATATGGAAGGATAAAAGTCATAGCCATTTGGGGGCAAAACTTTTGTGGGATAAATATAGAGGACTCGGAACGATTCTTGCAAATTGCATTGCGGGTCATCATCGTGGACTTTATGACCTTAATGAATTGGAATTAAAGATGGAAACTCCTTATCCTAATGGGTTGAATAACTCGCTTCCATCTGTAAATATAGAGCGTCCGAGATTTTCCATGGTAAAGTTGGATATACCTCACCTGACCCGTATGCTTTTCTCTTCATTGGTTGATGCCGATTATCTTGACACGGAGCGTTTCATGGATCCCTCCGCTTTTAATAAAAGAGGGGATTTCGATGATCTTGCAACTCTTAAATCAAGGCTTGAAAAATATATTGAGAAATTTAAGGAAGCTCCATCATCTCCCTTGAATGAGCTGCGTAGTAAAATTCAGGAATATTGTCTGTCTGCATCATCTCAATCTCCCGGCTTCTTTAATTTGGCTGTGCCTACCGGTGGTGGAAAGACTATCGCATCCATGATATGGGCTATCAATCATGCCCTGAAACATGGAAAAAGACGTATAATCTTAGGCATACCGTTTACGAGTATCATTACTCAGACTGCCCAGACATTCCGGGAAATTTTTGGTGAGAAGAACGTAATAGAGCATCATAGTGCAATTGCCGAACAGAATATCTCACGGGAGAATAAATTGGCTACCGAAAATTGGGATGCCCCGATAATCGTTACTACAAATGTACAGTTGTTTGAATCCGTATTCTCAAATTGTCCGTCAGATTGCAGGAAACTACATTCTGTCTGCGATAGCGTTGTGATTCTGGATGAGGTTCAATCCTTACCGCTGACTTTACTGCAACCCATTGTGGATTCTATGCGTTCGTATGCGAAAATGTTTGGTGTATCTTTCCTGTTCTGTACCGCAAGCCAGCCTATTCTCGACGGTAATAACAAGGGGTTGGGCACAGCATACTTTAAAGGTTTATCAGATGACCAGATACGTTCGTTGATCCCATCTGATTTCTCGTTGCATGATAAGCTGCGTAGGGTAGAGATTAAGATATCGAAAGATAATGAAACGATAGAGGATATATCCCGTCGGATTTCTTCTGAAAAGAAAGCTCTCTGTATTGTCAACACAAGAAGAATTGCAAACCTCATATTCCGTAATCTGCCGGACGACTGTAAGAAAATACATCTTTCAAAGATGATGTGTCCGCTTCATCTCAGAACCAAGATCAATGAGATGAAACGAATCTTGAAAGATACCCCTGACTGCGGATTGAGAGTGGTATCCACCCAATTGATTGAGGCTAGGGTTGACATTGATTTCCCGGTGGTGTTCCGACAGCTATCCGGATTGGATTCAATACTTCAGGCTGCCGGAAGATGCAATCGTGAAGGGAATCTGGAATCAGGTAAAACTTTTGTATTCCAATTGGAAGGTGAAAGAACTCCCGGATTAATTGGAATAGGTATTGATTCTATGCGCCAAATGATTTCATGTTATCCGGATTCGGATTGGTTTGCTCCAGAGACAATGTATCAATATTATAAGATATTGTATTCCAAGACAAATACTTTTGATAAAAACGATATTACCGGAATGTCGATACGTGATGATATTTCATACGAGGTAATATCCCAAAATTTTCATCTTATAGATAACGATGGAATTCCAGTTATTATAAATTATGGAGAATCTCCAAAGTTGATTGATAAGTTAAAACGATTTGGACCCTCTCGAATGCTTAACCGGCAACTCGGTCAGTATAGTGTAAATATAGGAAAATATTTATTTGATCGTATGCTTAAGGAAGGTCTTATCACAGAGCCTGTCAAAGGATTTTACTATATTCCATTGAAAGATCAATATGATGAAGAGACTGGATTGAAAGTGGATAATGAATATCTTGAACAAATTTTTACAATCTAAAATATTATAATATAATGATATATATAGATAAGGAATATGGACTTGAGGTGTGGGGCGATCTTGCGTGCTTCACTCGCCCCGAGTTGAAAGTTGAGAGGGTGAGTTATGACGTAATAACCCCCTCTGCGGCACGCAACATTTTCCAATCAATATTTTGGAAACCGGCAATACAATGGAGAATCACGCGTATTGAAGTGCTTAATCCGATAAAGCATTTCTCAATCAGACGGAATGAAGTCGGTGCCATCGGTGGTGGAAAGGCTGATGCCCCACCAATAATCGCTGCTGATAAACGTCAGCAGAAAAACAGTCTGATGCTGCGTGATGTCCGTTACAGGATCTATGCCGTAATGGAGTACGTTCCGGTAAGGGATCGTAAAGGTGAGCATAAGCATGCTCCGGATGCAAATGAGAATCCTGCCAAATATCAATCCATGTTTGAACGGAGAGCGTCAAAGGGGCAATGCTTCAATATGCCGTATCTCGGCACGAGGGAATGTTCTGCGTATTTTAGTCTTCTCCCTGACAATAGTAAAAATGGGGAGGATTTACTTCAGGAATCAATCGACTTCGGCATAATGCTTTATGACCTTGATTTCTCCAATCCATCCAACATCATTCCGATGTTTTATCGTGCAAAAATGAATAATGGTGTCATTGAGGTGCCACCAATCACAAGTAATGAGATTTTGAGATGATTCTGAAAGCATTATACGATTATTATCAAAGTCAATCGGAATCACTTCCGTCATTCGGCTCTGAATTTAAAGAGATCGAATATGTCATAGTGATTGATGAGAAGGGTGAGTTCAAACGTTTTGAATCCAAGCGGATAGATAAGAGACGTTGTGCCCAATTCATTGTTGCTAAAGCTGTAGGTCGCACAAGTGGGGCTAAAAGCAATATATTATGGGACAACGGTAAATATGTACTTGGACTTGAAGATAGTCATACGGAGTATAATAATCTGTTTATCGAGAAAATAAAGGAGGTTGCTGTTCATAACCCTGACGACATATCGATAAATGGCATGCTCTCATTCTACGATAGGTCAAAGGAAAGTAGGGTAGTGGCATTTGAAAAGGATCCTCTCTTTGCAGAAATAAAAGGGAATTTAGGTGCTAATTTCGCCTTCCAGTTGGAGGGGGATGATGTGCTGATTGCAGAGAAGAGGTATCTATTTACCCCTCTTGTGGAGATTTCTGACGATACAGCCCCGACAGGTGTTTGCCTTATAACGGGAGAGAAGGGACCGCTTGTGCGTCTCACGTCGGCTACTCCGATAGCCGGGTGTACTTCGACGGCTGCACTCGTAGGAATGCAGATTAATTCAGGATATGACTCGTATGGCAAGGAGCAGGCATACAATGCTCCGATATCTGTTAAGGCTGAGTTTGCATATACCTCCGCCCTTAAGAAATTGCTTGACAAGGAATCTAAAAATAAGGTAAAGATTGGTAGCCGTACATATATATTTTGGGGTAAATCTGAATCAAATAAATCATTGCAGTCGACAGAAAAGGATAATTCAATCGACGAAGATGATGACCCGAATGAGAAAGTGGGGAGGGTTTCAAAATTATTCAAAGGTATATGGTCGGGAGAAATAAAAACTCCTTTGACCGATAACTTTTATATTTTGTCGCTTGCTCCGAATACAGGACGAATATCTGTTGTCAACTGGAGTACTCGGACCTTGAATGATTTTGCCGATAAAATATTGGAGCATTTCAAAGATATGGAGATTGTCAGAAATTTTGATTTGGACAAACCATACGTCGGTATATATCCAATTCTGGAAACGGCTGCTATTGGTGGAAAAATTTCTAATTTACCGCAAAATCTATCGGATGCGTTGCTCGATTCCGTCATCAATGGCACACCATATCCCGTTAGATTGTACGCAAGCGTATTGGATAGAATCCGTGCTGATCTACCTAAGCATTATGTTTATCCGGTACGTGCTGCCATATTAAAGGCATATCTTAATAGAAAATATAAAAATAATAAAAATATGGAAAAAATAACCATCATGCTCGACAAGACATATAATAATATTGGCTATCTATGTGGACGTCTTGCGGCTGTATTGCAAAAATTTCAGGAAGATGCGGATGGTACTTCAATCCGTACTAAATACCTTTGTGCTGCCTCCATAACGCCATCGGTAGTATTCCCTGACATGATTAGATTGTATCTACATTATAGTGAAAAACTATCTAATGAAAAATTAAGAAGATATTATGAGAAGATTGTTTGGGAGATATATAACCAAATAATTCCGACCGGATTCCCAACTAAACTTGATTTTGAAGATCAGGGTAGATTCTTTATTGGATATTACCATCAAAGAATTGATCTATTCACAAAAAAGGAAGATAAAACAGTAAAAACAGAATAAAAAATGGAAACTCTAAAAAGAAGAATTGATTTCATCTACATGTTTGACGTGCAGGATGGAAATCCTAATGGTGATCCTGATGCCGGCAATCTACCTCGTGTGGATTTTGAAACAGATAAAGGATTGGTGACCGACGTCTGTATTAAAAGAAAGATACGCAACTATGTGGATGTCGTTAAGTCGGGCATTGAGGGATATGATATTTTTATACGGGAAGGTGCTGTCCTTAATACTGTCGTTGATAAAATTTATGAGACTCCTGCCGTAAAAAATGCGGATAAGAATCAGAAGAAAGTATCTGTAAAAAATGCGTTGTGTGAGAAATATTATGATATTCGCACATTCGGAGCAGTGATTGCTTCAAAGGAGAAACAAGGACAGGTGAGAGGTCCGGTTCAACTTACATTTGCCCGTTCTGTTGATTCGGTCAGGGTATATGACCATACAATCACTTGTATGTCCGTTACGAAAGCGGATAAAGAGAAAGAGCATTCCATGGGTCGTAAGGCTACCGTGCCATACGGACTATACGTAGCACACGGCTTCATATCTGCAAATCTTGCCAAGCAGACGGGATTCTCTGAAGAGGATTTGGAATTGTTCTGGAATGCCCTTGAAAATATGTTTGATCTTGACCGTTCTGCGGCAAGGGGGCTAATGGCTGCACGCAAACTTATAATATTTGAGCATGAAACTGAACTTGGCAATGCACGAGCCGATAAATTGTTTGACACGGTGACGGTCAGCAAGAAGAATGAAGTGACAATTCCGAGAAGTTTCCTTGACTACGATGTGACCATTGACCGTTCCGCCCTGCCGGAGGGTGTAAAGGTGTATGAGCGCATCTGATATTTCACTGGATCAAACTCATCCTGAATTATTGTAAAACATGTATTCAGAGGAAGAATTATTACCATTGTCCGGGATACAACACTTCGTGTTTTGTCCCAGACAATGGGCTCTTATCCATTTCTTAATCACGTATGATGTTGAGACTACGACCACTGAAGGACAACGTAGACTCACAAAAGTAGCAAAATGTTGTAAGAACTATGGACAGCGTGTTCAGAATTCAGTTTTTGAATGTTTGCTTACTGAAAAAGATTTAATAACCCTTCGTTCGGCACTATCCTCTATAATAAATAAAGAGACTGATTCCATAAGAATATATCGTTTGGGGAACTATTACAAGACGAAAATAGAACAGATTGGAAAAGAAACATCATTTGATATTGAAGGAACTCTAATCATATAAAGACGTTTGATCATATAAGATATCTAAGCAACTTTAATTACTTTTAGTAATAAGATAAGTTGCGAACCAATAGCATTTCAAAAAACTCAATGTTTCCGCACTTATTGAAAATCAGCCAATAATCAATAATATTGAAAAATATATTTAAAATTTGTAATAAAATTATTAACTTCGCATATTATATCACTTAACTCATTAATTATCAAAAATCCCAACAAGGTAGGTCGCACCCCGCGTGGGTGCGTGAATTGAAACATCCCACGTCAGACCGAATTGCTGCACAAGTGTGGTCGCACCCCGCGTGGGTGCGTGAATTGAAACGGCATAGAAATCCCGACTGGCGCAGTTGACAACCAGTCGCACCCCGCGTGGGTGCGTGAATTGAAACCAGTTGTTGAGGTTGCCGTCGTTGAGGTTCTGTTTTTTTATCTTTCGTTGGTTGGTGGGTTGTTTCTCTTGTCCCTTTTGGGATTATGGGCTTTGGTCTATGGGATTTTGAGGGATGGCGGCTTATCGAACCTTTGGTCCGATCACTTAACTTGACACAAAAAAACTTTGGCTGAGGTTTTGTCGGTGCGTTTTTAGCGGTTATGGATGAATTTGAGGATGAGACGAAAGAAATTTGTTGGGATGTCGGATTTTTCGTAACTTTGTATGCGGACTGTTGTCTGGTCCGGTTTTATTTAATATCTTCATCATGAAAAAATCTTTGTTTGCCGGTATATTTGGTCTGGCGGCTCTTTGTGCCGGAGCTACTGATCTCTTTTTCTATTCTCCCGAAAATGGCAACGGGGGATTACGTTTCGCTGTCAGTGATGACGGTAAGAATTGGCGCAGCATCGGTAATGGCTTTGACTTCGTGAGGTCTGATTTCGGATCTTGGGGGAGCGGCAAGAAGATGTGGTCGCCGCAATTGTTCCCCACATCTTCCGGTTGGTCGTGTCTCTTCCGTGTGAATCCGGAGGGTACTGCAATAGGTTGGGCGCAGTCACCTGATCTTATCAACTGGAAACCTCAGGAGTATATGCTTGCTGCCGATACCGCTAAACTCACTTTCCGCTCGAATGTGGGTTTCGTGCCGTCGGTGATAGATCTCGATGGGAAGAAGGTGTCTGGTTTCTCAATGAAGACTGATGAGAAGACTGTTAAGTCGCTTGAAGACCATGCGGCGGAGAGAGGTAGACTTGCTGCCCTTTATTCCGAACATTGCGATAAGGATGGGGAACGTTTTGCCGGACTGCAACCGCTGAAGGCGAGTGTGACAGCTTCCGGAGACTCTAAGGAGATCAGTCCGCTGCTGATGGGTATCTTCTTTGAGGATATAAATTATGCTGCTGACGGTGGTTTGTATGCCGAACTGGTGCAGAACCGCGATTTTGAGTATGCACCGGGTGAGAACGGGCATGAGAAGAATTGGGGACCGAAGTATGCATGGAATGTGGAGGGGGATAAGATTGATTTCTCCATATCCACTGATGAACCGCTGCATCCCAATAATCCGCATTACGCACGTCTTGACGTGAAAGGTGGTATCGCCACGATGATTAATAATGGCGGCAATGCTTTTGTCAATTCCGGTTTTGACGGGATAACTGTGAAGAGGGGTGAGCCGTATCGTTTCCGCATGAAGGCACGCAGCAGCAAGAAGATGCCGATGGAGATCGCGCTTGTGTCGGATCATGGCAGGAAGATTGCTTCCGGCAAACTTACGGTTAAGCAGTCAAAGGATTGGCAGGATTATGAGCTTATTATAAATCCGGATGAACATTGTGCTAACGCCACGTTGAGAATCGTGCCTAAGAATACGGGGGTGCTTGACCTCGATATGGTCAGCCTTTTCCCGATGAATACGTTTAAGGGGCGTGAGAATGGACTGCGTGCGGATCTTGCGCAGACGCTTGCCGACCTGAAACCGCGTTTCGTGAGGTTCCCAGGCGGATGCGTTGCGCATGGCAATGGTCTTGACAATATGTACGACTGGAAAGGCTCGATCGGTAAACTGGAGGAGAGGAAACCGTTGTCAAACCTCTGGGGTTATCATCAGACCCGTGGTCTTGGCTATCATGAATATTTCCAGTTCTGCGAGGATATAGGCGCAGAGCCGTTGCCGGTGGTGGCAGCCGCGGTGCCTTGCCAAAATTCATGGAACAAATCGCAATACAGCCATGATGCCATCACGGAACATGGTCAGCAGGGTGGTCTGCCGATGGATATGCTCGACGGTTACATTCAGGATATACTCGACCTTATAGAGTATGCCAACGGTCCGGCTTCATCGGAATGGGGTGCGAAACGTGCCGCAGCGGGTCATCCGGAGCCTTTCAATCTTAAATATATCGGTATCGGCAACGAGGATATGATCACGTCAGTATTCAAGGAGCGTTTCAACAAGATAAATGCTGCCGTGAAGAAGGCTCATCCGGAGATCACGGTCATCGGCACTGTCGGTCCGTTCTATGAGGGTGCCGACTATGAGGAGGGTTGGCGTCTTGCCCGCGAACAGAAGGTGGATATGGTAGACGAGCATTATTACGTGGATCCCGCATGGCTGATATATAATCAGGATTATTATGATGACTACGACCGCAACGGCACGAAGGTGTATCTCGGCGAGTGGGCGGCTCATCTCCCCGGACGTCCTTCGAATATGGAGACAGCCTTGGCTGAGGCTCTTTATCTGACGTCGGTGGAGCGCAACGGTGATGTGGTGACAATGAGTTCATACGCTCCGCTCCTTGCGAAGGATAACCATACCCAATGGAAACCTGACCTCATCTATTTCAATAATAGTGAGATTCGTCCGACTACTGATTACGAGACAATGCGCCTGTATGGTGAGAATGCCGGTAATAAATATCTCGACACAAAACTTAATGTAGAGACAGATAACGATAAGGCAAAGGCAAGAATCGGTGCGTCAGTTGTGAAGGATGATGCAAGCGGCGACATAATCGTCAAGCTGGTCAACATGCTTCCGGTAGAGACTACAATGGTGGTTGACCTGAAGAAGTTCTATCCAGAGGGACAGAAGGAGATAAATTCTGTGCGTACAGTGATGAGCGGTAAGCCTGCGGATGAGAAGGCATCTGTAAAGACCGACCGCGTGACGCTGGCATCTCCATTCTTCACCATGCCTTTGGCTCCATATTCCTTTACTGTGCTTAGGCTGAAATGATATAATCTGCTGAGAAGGCAGCGGATTGGATAATAAGAGCGGCTCACGCGGAAGATTCCCGTCAGTGAGCCGCTATTTTATTTTAGGCGATCTCTGTAGTTGGCTATCTTTGTAGTAATGTAGTCTTTGCCTTTGGAGTTCGGGTTATGCGAGATTCCTGTACAATGCCTTTCCGCAGTAGCTGTAAAGGTTATTGTCGTTGCCGAGCAGGTCGTCCGCCAGACGGGTCGCAAACGGGAGATAGCGTAGCAGGCGGAAGGAGAGTATGTCCGCCTCCTCCACGGTCAGTACGGATGTGGCAAGGGAGTGGGCTTTTTCATAATCTATCTCTTCCGCAGGATATAGATAGCATGCCAGCAGACGCGATTCCCTTACGTTTGTGTCATTCCAGAGAGTGTCAGCAAGCCCGACAGATTTGTCATATCTGCGTGCAATCTCAGCAAGCTGGGGGAGCTGAAGACCGAAGATTATGCCGTAGGGCATACCCGCTTTCCGTAGGGTGTCGGATACGATTCCGTTTCTGAACGCCAGAAAGGAATGTTTGATTTCCTTGATATTCTCAGATGTAGTCATTTATTATGTTTTCAGATGTGTGGATTATGCAAAAAATAGATGCGTTGAAGATGCAAAAATAGTTATAGTTGGTGGATGTTCAAAATATTTTATAAATTTGTAGCGTAAATGGAAAATAGTCTTTTGAAATTACTCTTATGAATATAATATGTCTCGATGCGGAATTTGCAGACAATGAGGAGCTGCTTGAACTTTCTCTTTTCGGACTTGATGGGAAAGAGATATACCATTGTTATTATCGCCCGGAGATGATAGATGACTGGCGCACAGATATCCATCACATTACTCCGGAGATGGTGGCTGACAAGCAGCCGTTCTCGGAGGTAAAGGGGGAGGTGCAGTGTTTGCTTGACGACGCATACGCTCTGACAGGTTTTGCCGTTGACAATGACCTGCGGGTTCTGACCCGTTCGGGCATCTCCGGTCTTGATGATAAGCGGGTGATAGATGTCAAGGATATGTATTGGTATCAGAAGGGGAGAGCGGAAGAGATGAGTCCGTTTGCCGTGCCGTCGCTGATAGTGTGTGCGAATGCGCTCGGACTTGACTTCTCGGAGGCAACGGCACATTCTGCGAGTGCCGACACAGAGGCTACGCTGAAATGCTTCAATCTTCTCCTCAATTCCTACATCGAGGGTAAAGGTAAGTCGGATGCGGCGGAAGAGGATGTAGACGCGTTCATCAATGATATAAACGATGCACGTGCCCTCTTTGTGCAGGATAGCGCACGCGGCTATGTGAAGGTCGGCAAGTACAAGGAATATCATAAGGTGTATTTCGGCAAGTCGTCAGATTCCGGAGAACGCACATTGTTGTTTGAAGTGGAGGTTGCTGACCGTTACAAAGCGGAATACGAGTTGCGCAAACTTCTGAAGAAAAAGGAGGTGCCCGGCAAGCACAACCTCTACAAACTGACCCCGAAACAGCTTGACGACATCCGCCGCTACAAAAACGAATACAACGCCGAAGATTCCGCCTGGTGCAAGAAGATACTCCGCAACCTCTCCCGCCTCACCCTTATGTGATTAAATGTTAATGTTTGTTAATATTATATAGTTTTTTTGATAATTAAAAGATGTTGTTTAATTTTGTCAATAAATTGTGATATATTTTTATATTTATTTGGAAGCGACTTCGTTTTTCATTTGGTTTGAAACTTTGAAATCTAATATTCAAGACATTGGATAAATATGATATCGTTTTAATGTGAATAATTCTCAATGTATTTCAGACAATTGGCATGACAAAGTAGGCCTACGCTTCTTTAAAGTGTAACCTTAGGCTGCATGAGGCTTGGCGGCAATTGGAAAAAATGTTACCCAAGGATTATAGATTATACATATCATCCCATATATCGGATTCTCGTTTTATGTCATTGCCGGAGAAGTTGGCTTCTTATGTGTTGCATGAAGTGTATGCCGATGCGAAGGATGGCAATTTTGCATTGATGGGGGTTGGGGAAGATTCTTTCTCAATATATAAAGTTGTTGTTGAAAAATCCACCGGAGGTTCCGGAAAGGATATTTCCAGACTAAAGATTGTATCAGCGGAATCATATCTTCATGATTTGAAAAATTTTTGGTCAGAACCGCAGAATGAGTTATTGAGAAATAAGGATGGTCTGTTCTTCAGAAAAGAGGATGGGTCTCTTTATATGTTTGACGACTCAATGTTTGAGCAATATACCAGGCCTGATTTTTTGTCAGCCCTTGACAGATGTTTCCGTGAAATCCCGGAAATGAAGGAATATCCGGTGTATGTATATGATGCCGGATGTCATGAAAAATATTCAAAGATTCCGGCAGTGCAGTTCCTTTTGCAAAAGAGGTTTAAGAATGTGATTGAATTGCCCGATGATGCTTTTTCAGGCGGAGTCAAATCATTGTTCAGAAGAGTCATTATTCCACCGGATGCTTTTAAAAAACGGGTGGCAATCAATCCGTCGGTGTCTCTTGCAGATTTGATATTCTCGACAAAGGATAATGCTCCGCTTGTTGCATTTCCTATGACAGAAGAGGTGCTTTCTGCTGATTTGGTTGATGGCGTCTCATGGAATCAGATCTGTCAGGGAAAAGTGATTCCTGATTTTGAGATAGATGGAATTGGAGTGACACATTTCACTCTTAAGGCAGATATCGACGGCTATCAGAATATATATCTTAATGTATATGGTATGGCTGATGATAAGAAACCATTGTGGAGAGGTATTGTTAGAAATGCCATGAATGTGGTGTTGAATAAGGTTGATGATGTACAAGCTGCGCAGCCTCTTGACATTCCATCGGAAAGGGGGTCACATACAACCACAAAACCTGATGTTAAGCCTGCTAATGGTAAGTCGGTGAATAGCAAGCCAGCTAACAGGAGGGATAATCGAACTGAAAATTCAGGCAGAAGAGTGGTGGAATCAACAGGCGTGACGATAATCCCGGATTTTGAGGGTGAGTTCCGTATTGTAAAAGATAGAACCGGTTACAGCTTTAAAAATCTGTTTGAATCAAAATTACAGGGGGCTGAGACAATAGTGTTGGAACATTCCTATCTGTATAAATGGTATCAGATTTATTGGATTGAGGAACTGATAAAACTGATTCTACGTATAGATGATTGCAAGAGATTTATATTGATAACGAATGTTGCCGGTTCCGTAAAAGAGGAGGATGGTTCTTACAGCCGATTTGTCAAGCGGTGGGAAAAATCATTTAAGACGAGAGGTAAGGAGTTTGTTGTGGTTGATATGCCGAAATGTCATGACAGGATATTGTATTCCGGTTCGGATTGGCGTATAAGATTTGGATATGGACTTGATTTCAGAGCCGCACCGACTCATAACCAACGAGAAATTGATATTGAGGAAGAAAAAATGCCTGCAACGCGAGATACTTACATAGATTTCCATAAATTCAATTTCAAGGAATATGATTTTAAGACGGTTTATGCAAACTTTCCTGACATTTGATAGATCTGAAACAGATAGATATGAAAGACTTGAATGAAATATTAGAGAGTGAATCTCTTTCTGATTTCCGGATGGATTTCGATCGCCAGATCTCAGACCTTGAGAATCACCCTAACGGAATGAAACGCTACATAATGCTGTGCCTGATGGCAGAAATGACACTTGCCCGTATTGAGAATGCAGATACCTCCAATTTTGTGGAGAAACTGCAGAAGCAGATTGATGCTCTCAATGAGAAACATGGTCAGATGAGGGAGATGCTACAGGCACATGCTAATGAGAATGTAAGAATATGTGATCAGTTTGATTCTTATCTAGCCATACTTGACAATATCCGACGAGATATAGAGTCGCGTCTTGCTGACTATGACCGTGAGATAGCCGGGATTGTCAGGATGAGGGATTCTCTATCGGTTAATCAGGCGAGAAAAAGTGGGAATGTAATGTCTTGATTTAAGGGAATGGGATATCTTAATCTTTTGAACGCATGCAGAACCGGCACCCGTGCACTCGGTCCCGGATTGAGATATGTGATATGGGTGCAGGGTTGTCCGTTCTCTTGCCCCGGATGCATAACTCCGGAAGGTCGTGAAATTGAAGCCAAATTGATGACCACTTCAGAATCTGTGGCAGAGGATATTCTTTCCCGTCCTTATATTGACGGATTGACTGTCAGTGGGGGTGAACCATTTCTTCAATCAGCTTCACTTTCCGATTTGATAAGGAGGATAAGAACCGTCAGACCGAATTTTAATGTCATAATTTTTACAGGTTATAGGCTTGAACATTTGACGTGGCATGATGCCGAGGATTTATTATCATTGGCAGACGTGGTGATTGACGGGCAATACAGGGAGGATCTTGACGATGGGATAGGGTTGAGGGGATCAAGCAATCAGAGAATATTGTTTCTCTCTGACCGACTGACTTCTTATAAGGATGAGATGGAGAAAGGATGCCGCCGACGGGATATAGAGATACGTGGCGCGGAAACCTTATTTATCGGAATACCTGATAAGAAGGGGCATTGAATATTTACATATAGATTAAAAGGATTAAAAAGATTAAAAAGATTAAAAAGATTAAAAAGATTTTAAAAATTCAAATAAACTGATCTTTTGAATCTTTGAAATCTATATGCTGGATTTTATTAACATAAAAATTTATAGACATCATGAGCGTATATATACAGGGATCATTTGTCCCCAGTTGGAGAGAATTTGTAAACAGGACTAATGCCATGGAGGCTGATTTTGAACGTCAGCTCAGAAATGAACGTCAGCGTGCCCGTCAGGATGCGGAGGTGCAGGCAAGACGTGAAGCGGAGAGGGTACGTCAGCAGATTAACTCACGTATTGATTCCGCCATCAGTGGAGTCAACCAGAATATTCGTCGTATTGATGAGGAAAACCGCAGACGGATGCGTCGTCTTTCCGATGAGGTGTTTGAGGCAGTAGGTGATCTCCGTCAGGATCTTGAAAGGGGATTGAAACATGTCAACAATAGGATTGATTTTGTCAACGAACGTATAAACACGGTTGTGGATCAGGTCAACAGCAGATTTGATGCACAGGATAGCCGTATGGATAACATTGAATCGAATGTAAGAGGGCTTTATGATTATATATCCGACCGTCAGCAACGCGGAAGGCAGGCTGCTGAGGATGCACGTACAATGGCGAGGGAATATATGAGTAAATATCCGATAAGAAAATATGTGCCGGATGCGGCTCAGGATATAGATAATGCATTGCGCAACCTTCCGACAATACCGGAGGATGCGATTGCTCCGGCACTTCAGATCATAATAAGTCTTCAGAATGCAGCCCGACGTGCCGTGGCTCTTGAAGCGGCACATCTGAAGATGAAGGAATATACGGATGCCGTCATTGAGTCAGTTCTCAAAGTTGTTAATGACAACCGCAGTTTTTCATATAATGATAATGGTGAGCCTGTGGATATTGAATCTGACTTTTGGAGCAGAGGACGTTATTCGGAAATTCTCAATGAGATTCAACGTCTTAAATCTGAGATGAATGGAGATCCCGACAATGAAAGGCTTCAACAGATATGCGTGAAAGCTCGTGCTCTTGATGAAGAGGCAGGAGCATTGCGTAAGGCTGCCATAAAGAAAGCGATGGAGAGTGAGGAGAGGATAGCTTTGGCTGAGAATCTGGTGTCAGCATATATAAGGCAAGGGTATCAGGTGAAACTAAATCCGCGTACTCACCATGATGAGATAGGATATATGGGTGGAGATGAGGAGAGCGATTGGCGCGAGGGCGTATATGCCATTGTTCAAGGTCCCGTCGGTGAGGAGATAACAGTAATGGTTAATCCGGTGGAGGGTAGCGATGGCAACCAAATCCTGTTCCATCGTAACGACACTCGTCCAATTACCGAACGGGAATATATTGAATCAATCCGCAGAATATGCGATATCACTCGCAAAGCCGGATATGATGTTGGCGATGTTAAGGCTCCTGCAAATTGCGATGGTAAACGTATGCTGGAACTATCTGACGGTTCAAATATATCTAAAAAAGGTACAGCTAAGAAAGTGCGTGGAATCTGATTTATAACATTGTCGGTCTATGGCAAGTGAGAAACCAAAATATACAGTCAGACGTATCGATGATTTTGATATTGGGCGAAGACCGTTCCTTTCGGGAATTTACGGTAGGAATCTTGATGATCTTTTCATTGATACCGACCTTCATCGTTGCAATATCAAGGAGATATTATACCGCTCATTCAAGGCACAGGGCTATCGGGTAGTATTCTACAATAATAATTCCCGGTTTAATTTTTATAGCTACTGTGAGGATGATCTTGCAGAATTGTTCATGTTGCAAAATCGAAATGGGGGCAATGGAAATGATGCCGGTACACGTAGTGATGGGGATGGAGAATCTGCATCTGCCAGTAATGGCGGATTCCGTTATCATGCAGATGTGGCAAGTCCGTTTGGACATCGGCGTAAAATGTCGCGTGGGGCATCTTCTGCTGCCGGAGCATCCACAAGCAATCCGGTGGGTTCCTCTGCTCAGAATAATGTCAGGGGAGGGGAATCAGAGGGTTCTCATTACGACCAGATACAGTTTATTTCGTCTGTGCATAATCCTGCATATACATACTATCGCATCGGGCATGATACAGATCCATTTGGAATAATATCAAATTTCGTATATCAGAAGCCAAACGTGAAGGTGGTAGTGGTTTTTGATAATGCAGATGTAGATGTTTTTCAGAATGAGGATAGTATTCTTACAAAGTTAAAGTCCATACGTCATGAATATAATGCCTATAAGTATCAGCTTAAAATCGTGGCGATATATGGCTCTGAGTTCGGCTCGATATTTGACAGCAGGGGTTTCTTCTGCAATCAATATTTTCAGGATGCTATTGTAGGCACTACGGATAAGGATAAGCGTCCGGAGAAGAATGTGCCTATACATATCTACAATATCCCGTCGCCCGACTGCATGGAATTCCGGAATATGCTTAACCGCTACAGGCTCATGAAGGGGTATGACGGTATTTTTGATAATGGCGGTATTGAGAAACTTGCGCTTGCCATGAGCCAGAAAATGAATGAGGGTAAGGATGTGGTGGAGTTTGATTATGAACGGATTTCGGACTATGACAAACTTAGTCGTGAGGATTATATTAAAATTATCAGGAAGATGAACACTACAAATGCACGCGAACGGCTCTCGAAACTTGCCGGCACTGAAAGATTGGTGGCGCAGTTTAATGAATTGCTTGAGCAATACCGGGAATCTAAGGATAACCCCAATATCCGTTTCCGTCCTCACATGGCGTTCATGGGAAATCCGGGAACAGGAAAGACTACTGTTGCACGTCTGTTTGCAGATATTCTGCGGGAAGAGGGTGTGCTTGACCGGGGACATCTCGTTGTGGCTACTGTCGGCGATATGATTGCCGAATATGTAGGTCAGACGCGAGTTAAGACCCAGGCTTTATGCGACAGAGCAAAAGGGGGAGTGCTCTTTATTGATGAGGCGTATGGACTGATGAGCGGTAAGAATAGTCATGGGGATGCCGATTTTGGTGCAGAGGCTATAGAGGTGCTGATCCAATTCATGGAGAATAATGATGATTCGCTTGTAATCCTTGCCGGATATAAGGATGAGATAGAGGATCTGATAAATAATGGCAACGCCGGTTTCCAAAGCCGCATACAGCAGGTGGGTCGTTTCCTGTTTGAGGATTATTCTCCGGATGTATTGTATCTCATTTTCAGAAAGCAGTTTGCCGGGGAGGAATTTTCTCCGGAATTTGATCAAGAGATAAGGAAACTCATCTCGGTGCTATATGGCAGAAGAAACTTCCGTTGGGGTAATGCCCGCGAGATGGAAAATCTGGCAAATGAGGTGCGTCGTCGTCATAAACTGAATCATTCCGGAGTTGTATATGAAAAGGAGGATATACCGGTCGATAAACGACGTTATCTCTCGTCGGAGGTTGATATTGATGCAATTCTTGGTGACATCAACAAGATGCGCGGATTGGCAGACGTGAAGGAGAAACTTAGTGATATTCTCAATGAGGCGGCTGCTGAACGCCGTATGGCGGAGGCTCTTGGTGTGACACGTATGGAACGCAAGGATCTGAATTTCCTTTTCTTGGGAAATCCGGGAACCGGAAAGACTACCGTGGCTTTCAAGCTCGCCAATATACTTCATGAATGTGGACTCCTTGAAAAATGCGAGATAAAGGAGGCAAAAATCGGAGAGATTGTGTCGGCTCAGGTGGGTATGACTGCCAAGAATGTTGACCAACTTTTCAGAGATCATGGAGGTAAAGTGATTTTCATTGATGAGGCGTATGAATTGGCACGTCAGGGACAGGAGGCGATAACACCATTGACTTCTATTCTTACAGATGACAGATATAAGGGAACACAGGCATTTGTGTTGGCTGGATATACCGATGATATGAACCGTTTCTTGAGTCAGAATGTAGGTCTTAAAAGTCGCTTCACGCATGTGTTGAATTTTGAGGACTATTCCAATTCCGATCTTGTGGAGATTCTCAAAGATAAGATGAGCGGTGAGATTGTGCCATTGCATTTCAGCGATCCGGAATTGTGTGAATTGCTTGCGGCAGATTGGTTTCAGCGTGTGCGTGACAGTGTGCCAAAGAGGGAGTTTGGCAATGCCCGTCTATGTGGAGAGAAGGGTCTGCTCAATGAATTGAAGAAACGCAGGAGCTGGAGAATAAATTCTACGCGAAGCGGTGACAGGGAATTTCTTACTTCTATTATTCCTGAGGATTTCTCAAATTATGAGTCTTATATGAATCGGCTGGGTATGAATAGATTGGGCATGAATGGAAGAGAAGGGACTATTGAAGATAATCGGGAAGATAATCGAGAAAATACTGTAAGTAGCGTTTCTGATAACCCGATATCTGCAAATGGTAGGATTCCTTCGGTTGTAGAATCGGAAATATCGGCTGACAGGCGCGTAAGTAGTCCCGCACATTTTAAAAATTCTGTCGGACTTATATCCGGAGACAGAAGTTCAGGCACCGGATTTATCATTTCGTTGACAGAGAGGTTTGTGCTGACAGCATCACATGTGATAGAGGATAATCCGAATCTTTCATTTGTGATGTATCGGGGTAGAGACGTTCGTTCTGCTACCGTTATATGGAATAGCCCTCGGCTTGACATAGCGTTATTACGGCTTGATTCTCTTCCTGAAGAGGCGCAGTGGTTTGAACTGGATACATCCGGCACACGTGTGATGGAGACTACCCCGATTATACATTGTGGTTATCTGCAAGGCACGTCAATATCGACAACGTTCAATACTTGCACCTCTACGATAACGGCAGTGGAGGAATTGCGTCAATATGCCGACAGGGAATTTGAGGCATATATGTCGGATATAAATTCAGATCATGGATGTTCCGGAGGTCCGGTTATGAGGGCTGATGATTTTAAAGTTATCGGTCTGTTGCAAGGTGCTTTCACAGAGGTAAATGCCAAACTGATTGTGGATATCCGGCAATTTCTGGATGTATGGGAAAATATGAATAACGAAACAAGATAGACACATAGATAGAAATATGGCAAAAATTATATGCAAGGTGTGTGGAAAGGAGATGAGCGGCAATCAATGCGAGGAATGTGGTTGGGTGCTTGTGCGTCTGCCGCAAAACGCACCATCGTCATTGAGGGATCTATATGACCGTCAGACTTCAAAAATGAAGGAATTGCGGGATAAGGATGTGCAGAATCAACAGAGAATAGCATCTCTTCAAAATGAGATTCAGCAGAAGCGGAATGAGATATCCGGCAAGGAGGATGAGTTGCGTAAGGTGCGTACAGATGATGCAGCTTCCCGTAGGAAAGCAGAGCAACTTGAGTCAGCGAATGAGACTCAGAGAAGAGAACATGACCGGGAATTGAGGCAAGTTAGATCGGAGAATGAACGCCTGCAGAGAGAGATTGAGCGTGCTGCGAAAGATGCAGCAGCGGCACAAAGGCAACTCTCCGGAGCGCAATTGCGGATTGAGGAGAATGGTGGCAGGTTCACGTTATTCGACACATCCGGTCAGGTTCGTAGGTCGAATGGTTCGTTGATTGGGAAGAGTGGAATTGAACTTTATGATGGATATGTATTCAGTATCGGTAAGGCACAGTTTACGGTGAATGTGCCGGATTTTGATTTTGATAATTTAAATTTATAAACATAAAATATAAAACGAAAATATTATGGCATATAAACAATTATGGGGATCAAAAACTCCCGGACATATTGTATATCTTATTGACCTTTCCGGCTCAATGGAGAATAAGATAGATTATACGATTGACGTGCTGAATACAGTGTTCCGTACTATTGTGGCGAGATGCACAAAGGGCAGGGTGGTCATGGAGCGTGTTTCGGTAACTATTATAGGTTATAATAGCACTGTGAAAACTATATGGAATAACCAAAGTGTCAGTGAAATTGCCACTTTGGTTTTGGATAAAAGACGCAGCGGAATGCCATTGTTTGATAAAACTGAAGAATTTAAACCAGAGTATCAAACATTTATGGCAAAGGCATTTGATGCTGCAAGAGTGGATATAGAGAGATGGATTGCGGAAAGAAGAAAGGCTGGCACAGCAATACCGGCACCGATAGTGATCAACATTACGGATGGCTCTCCATACGAGGGTGCGGGTAAGACATGGCAGGAGGTGTTTGCCGCAACAGAAAAATCAGCAAAGGCCCTAATGGATATATCGACTCCGGATGGGAATGTGAGGGTTTTTAATATCCATCATGATCCTTCTAAAACAGATTCCACAGTGATATTCCCTTCCGAAAGGCCATCCGATCCAGTAGGTCAGTTCATGTATAATGCAAGTTCTGAGATGGATGATGATACTGTCGGTCAGACAAGGGTAACATTTGGCTCAAAAAAGGGGGCGCATTATATGGTTTCAAATATTAAGGAACCTGGTAAACTGGTTAGTCTGATAGAATTTGGATCAACACAAGGGTTGGATAATGGTAGTAATGCCGATGGAAGTTATATCTAAATATTTCACTACCCATAAACGTGGGGAGAATGTAGAGGATAATCAGGATAGCATCAGTGTGGATGATACAATCCACAGATATGCTTTGAGTGATGGTGTCTCAAATTCGTTTCTTCCTCATATAATATCAGGGTTATTGACAAAATTATTTGTTGAGAAGGGTATGGAGGAGCCATTCCCTTCTCAACAAATCCCTGACCGTTTTCAAGAGGAGAGAAGCGTATATCTTGACAGCCTGGATGATTTCGGTAGAATGATACAGGAGTGTGCAGAGGAGGAGTTTGTTACCGGTTCTGCCACTTTCGCAGGGGTGGAGGTAATCGGGGATGCGATTACTTGGAGAGTGATTGGTGACAGTTGTATATTTCTGATATATGATGATGGTTCGTATGATTGCCTAACAAGCGATCCCGTGAATCATGATGCTGACGGGCGGTTGACTGTGGCATTTGGCAACCATCCATCTCAAATTTTCTCGAATGGTAAAATGGTCGGGAAAATACAGGAGGGATGTTGCAAGGTGCGTCCCAAAAGGATTGTGATTATGAGTGATGCAATGAGTGCATGGTTTGTGGATCGTCTAAATGAGAAAGATGATGCAATTAATCAGTTGTATTCACTTGCAGATGATGATGAATTTGAGAATTTTGTTCAGAAGGAATACGATGCCGGTCGTTTGAAAGATGACGATGAGAGTGTGATTATATTGGATCTGATAGAGAAAGCGCAACAATCGGAACAAGAGTCTCAGTCTGAGGAGTCGGTACCGGAAGTTCAGCCTGAAGAGCCAGAGGAATCTGAATCGAAAGTTAAACCTGAAGAGCCGGAGGAATCTGCACCGGAAGTTAAGCCGGAAGAGCCAGAGGAGTCTGCACCGGAAGTTAAGCCTAAAGAGCCGGAGGAGTCGGTACCGGAAGTTAAGCCTGAAGAGCCGGAGGAGTCTGCACCGGAAGTTAAGCCTGAAGAGCCGGAGGAGTCTGCACCGGAAGTTGAACCGGAAGATCCAAAGGAATCGGTACCGGAAGTTAAGCCTGAAGAGCCGGAGGAGTCTGCACTGGAAGTTGAACCTGAAGAGCCGGAGGAGTCTGCACCGGAAGTTGAACCTGAAGAGCCAAAGGAATCGGGACCGGAAGTTAAGCCTGAAGAGCCGGAGGAGTCTGCACCAGAAGTTGAACCTGAAGAGCCAAAGGAATCGGAACCGGAAGTACATTCGGAACAGAAATGTTGCATAGAAACGATCTGGAGAAAAAAATTGTATCGGCAACTATTAAGATGTGGATTGATTAGATGTTGGTATTTAAAAATCTTAGAAAGTAAGAGATGAAAAGTATAGAAATTCCTAAAATAGAGGATGCAATAGGGAAACCGGGCAGAATATTGCCTAAATCGCTTGATGGCTATAGTCCAATTGATGGAGCTTATACATTGTATGAGCAATATGCAGGTAGTTTCTGTATTGTCTATCCATTGAAACATGTGCGTAAATCCATACCCGATAAATGTCTGCGAGTGTGGTACAACATTGTTGATATTAATTTGGTAAAGACGGTATCTAATTATTTTAAAAGTCGGCGATGCCCATACGTTATGAATTATGAATATTATGATGAGGCGTTAAGGCTTGACTCTGGAGAAAAGATACCGGGTGTTGTCATGGATTGGGTGCATGGAAAGACATTACATTCTTATGTGAAGGATAACCGTAATAATTCAGCAGCAATAACAAAGGTTGCATCCCAGTTTTTGGAGATGGCAAAGTCAATGAAAAGCCTTGGTATTTCTCATGGTGATCTATCCGGAGATAATATCATGGTTAGGAATGATGGAACTCTAATGCTGATTGACTATGATTCATTTTTTGTTCCGGGAATGGCAAGTAATGTTTTGCAAACCACTATGGGCACAGCAGGCTATCAGCATCCGCGTAGGTCGTCAAGTAGATATTTGACGAATTGGTTGGATAACTTTTCACAACAGGTGATTTATCTTTCGTTGCTTTGCTATGCTAAGAATGGAAGACTTGCTCAGGAGGATTCCGGTTATATTGGTGATAAGGAATTACTGTTTCAAGGAATGGATTTGATGACAGATTCTGCATTTATATCTTCAAAAGGTTATAAAGTTTGCAATGGGATAAAAGATAGCAAGATTCAGAGCCTTCTTGCAGAGTTGAGAAAGTCAATAGGCGCGCGATTGGATCTTGTAAAGTCAATTGCAGATATTGAAATAGAGAAACCTGCTGTTAGGCTTGTCCCTTATTGTATAAAGTGTGGATATAAGTTTCCGAATCCGTCGCATAAGTTCTGTATAATGTGTGGTGCAGAACGTCTTCAGTTTGGGTAGAAATATGTGATAAGAATTAAGATAATAATTAAGATAAGAATATGAAGTGTAAGAAATGTGGTTTTGAGAATCCGGAAGAAGCCAAATTTTGTGCTAATTGCGGAGGGGAAATAGAGCAGGATTGGATTTCACGAGCGATGATAAGTCGTAATGATCCATGTCCGTGTGGAAGTGGAAGAAAATATAAAAACTGTCATGGCAGAGGTTTGTAAACATTGTTTTTAAATATGAATAAGACTTGTAAAAATTGTGGTTGTATAAATCCGCAATCAGCTAATTATTGTGCAAACTGTGGAGAAATCCTATCTCAAGGAGAAGGATATTCTGTAGATTCTGATAAAGTGGAAAATAGTGGATATAATGTTAACTTAATATCCGCAGAGGGTCCTGCGAAATTGCAGATAATAAAAATGATAAAATATTTAACAGGATTAGAATTAAAAGATTCAATCTCGATCGCAAATAATTGTTTGACACATAGCGATGGATTAACAATGTTTTATAATGTTGATTATTCAAAAGCTATGAAATTAAAGAGCGATTTTGAAAATCTTGGTGCTAAAGTGAAGATAATTCCAATTAATGTAAACTCTTGACTTTTCTGAACAATGATAACGTGTGAAAAATGTGGATTTGAAAATCCTGAAGGTTCAAAATATTGTGCTCATTGTGGTGAATCGCTATATATGTCATTGGAAAGAAATTATGAGTATTGGTGTACTCGTACTCCAGGGTATATAGTATATCTAATTGATCTATCAGATGGGATGAAAGAGAAGATTGATGACTTGATAGATGCATTGGAAAGAACATTTATGAGAATGATTTCAATTTGTGTGCAAGGAACTCGAATTAAGGAGCGAGTGGCTATGACAGTAATAGGGTATAATACGTCAGTGAAAGTTATCTGGAAAGATATGCGGATGGAAGATTTGGCAAAAAAACTTATTGAGAGAAGAAAAAGAAAGATTCCGATATTTGATAAGAATGCAGAATTTAAGACAGAATACGATTGTGTTATGTCGGAGGGTTTGGATGCTGCAAAAAGGGATATTCGGGATATGATTCAGAGTAAAAATAAGAGAGGTATGGGTGAGGATATTTTGACACCAATTGTAGTACACATAACAAATGGTTCGTTATCGGATTCATATTATAGCTCATATCAAGATAATTTGGATTCAATACTTAATTCAGCAAGAAATCTTATAAATGGTGGACCATCTGGACGTCGTGTTAAGTTATTTAATATCAAATATGGAAAATTTAATGACAACGAGGAAGAGATAATATTCCCTTCCCAAAGACCCAATAGACCAGTAGATCGTGTATTGTATGATATTAGTACGCCAATGAGTGATATTGATATTAAAGAATTAGGTTATTCTCCTATTGAAGTATCAAAAGGTGCAAGATTTGCGGCTTTAAATGTATCTAAGGGGGCAACTCTTGAATGGTTGCTTAATAGTATTAAATAATACGTTATACGACGATTAGTGTATTGTAATAAGACATAAAATTATAGGTTTAGGAATCAAGTAATATTAAATTATAGATATTATGTGGGAGTGTGGTAGTTGTGGTTGTAAGAATCCTGATGAGGGTAATTATTGCGCGAATTGCGGTAATGTGCGAATCGGCAAGTATGGGATTAAATTATACCAAATAGTCGTTAATAAGAGTCAATATGATCAGTTGGTATCTTCAAAGAATAATTTGAGTCGTGAAAACATGAGACTTAAAAAGGAGCTTGAGGGAACTGTTGGATATAAGGTCAAGAAGATATGGAAAAATTTGAAGGGAAATGATTCAACATCTGAGACAATAGGCGGTATATTTGTAGTAATTGTAATTATTGCAATTGTAGGGTGGCTTGGAAGTTTCATATTTACATGGTGTATGACCAAGAAACTTGCAGTTCAAGAGGTGAATGGTAAGTATGGAATAGGATATAATAATGAGGAATTGCTGGTAAAGGCTATGTATGATTCAATTTCATCTAAACCGATAGGGAATCATTGGAAACTTTATGACAAGAAAAAAAACTTGATTGGAGTAGCTTATGTAACAGATTCTGTTCAGAGAGTGGTTGAACCGGCTTATACTGATGTGAGAAAAGTAGGTAATGATGTTGCTATACTTGGGAAACAGGATGAAAATGGCTCAGAATACAACTTATTTGTGCAAGGTATTCTTAAAAATAAACAGCCATATAAGAAAATTGAGTATCCTAGTTATTCAATTGATGATGCAAAAGTGTTTGTTGCAGAGAAGAAGGATAAAAAGGAAGTGCTACTTGATAAATATGGGAATGTTATATCTCCAGATTATGACTATTTTAGGATAAAAGGTGATAGTGTGATTCTTGCTAAAAAAACATCTGATAAATATCCGTATATTCGGTATGAACTATATGATTATGATGGTGCTAAATTGAAGATTGGAGAAATTTGTGATATATCTAGTTTTTCTGATAAAGTGGCATGGGCAATGTTATCGGAATCAGATTATAGGAATGATGTTTATTCTGTGATTGACAACAAAGGGAATGTTTTATTTAAAAGAAAATCTAAGTATCGTGGTGTGGAAAATTTTTCAGAAGGCATAGGTTGGTGGAAGTCGCAGAGTGGTTCGACAGATAAATGGACGGCAGTAGATAAAAGCGGAAAGGACCTTTTTGAAATAGAAGCTAAAAATTTAATAGTATATCCATATACAATGGGAGTGGCACCGGTGGAAAAGGGCAGTTCCTATAAAGATAGTAAGCTCGGATTTGTAGATAAGCAAGGAAAGACGATTATCCCGTTTGTCTATACAAAAGCATCATCGTATTTGCTTTATTTCGATAAGGACAGCCTTATGTTAGTTTCAAAAGATGGAGTGAAGGGAAAACTGCATAGGAATGGAACATTCACTCCAAATAAGTGATGAGAAGATTAGGCAGCGTTTAAGAAATAAATTGAAGTTGTCTAAACTTATTTTGAGATGTTAAAAATTCGGTAAAATAAATAAAA
>NZ_SRYB01000036.1:0-48392 GCF_004793975.1 Lepagella muris | reverse complement strand
ATTGCATTGATCAATTAAACTATCGGCGCGTGAACGATTATATAATATAATTGATCCATTTAATGCATTAATCAGACAATCAAACTCTTGATTATTAAGAGATAGCGAATTGTAAATATTCGCAGCTTGGATATAGTTTTCAGTGTAGCTGGTCAAATCATAGAATTCATAGTACAAAAGTGCTTGTGCTACCAAAGTTCGAGCTATTGATAATGAGTCTGAGCATAAATGAGACACATCAATGCCCTTTACAAAGGCATTTAGGGCATTATCCCTATCACCTTTATTTTGAAATATTCTACCTTGATAATAATAAGTACGCAATTTTTCATCAGGGGAACCTTTCCTGAGATAATAGTCAATTGCCGGTTGCAGCACATCGAATGAGGTGGTGTCGATATAGTTCTTGTCAAGGGCCATCGACATAAGGAGTGCATAGTGGGCTTTCTGTCTGTTCCCGGTAAGGCGTTGCTTATCAATGGATGATAGCAATGCCATTGCTGAGTCAGGATGAGCCTCCATCAAGGCTTCCGCACGATTCAAGATTCCCTGTTCGTATGATTCTGAACAGGAAGCTGCACTAATGATTAGTAATAGCAGAGTAAATAGTAGTGATTTAGAAAATCGTAGCATGATTTTAGGTTATCTCTTGTGATGATTGATTATAGGTATGCAAAATTACTAAAAATTTTTTCATCACAAAGAGATTTAGTAATCTTCAAAAAATAACTTGTTAAAGTTATAAATGTAAATTTTTTATTGTGGCAGCATCTTTTCGGTGCTTTCGGAGCGCGGAATCAGTCGCATAGCCCGCTATGCTCCATCTTCCTTACTCCGAAATCCCTCGGAAATATGCGCCAAACTTTCACAACTTATTTTTTTACGATTACTAACCACGGAAAACGTTGAGAAATCCGTGGTTAAAACAGGTTCATTCAAAAAAATCAGAGTGCTGCGGTTTCTTATGGTCTTTCGTCTTTCTCCTGTCCTGAAAGATTCTGAAGGAAGATACGGAGATTGGTGGTTTTGGGAGGCAATCCGAATTTCTGCCGTATTGACCAACTAATATTATAATGGCTTCTGGATTCTGTAATCAACCCATATTCCTTTCCTGAGAGTCCGCATAGCATGGCACACATATATCGGATTTCCGTCTTAGAGAATCTATCGGATTCAATATATCTTCTCAAGAATGGATTGCCTGAAGCTATGGAATCAAGTATATTATTCCATGGAATGGATTGAAAAGAGAATTTATTCTCTTTTCGCTTACTTTTGGCTCCATGATTTTTTTCTACATACTCTTTCAGAATCGTCTGATGGGATGCCTTGATCTCTTCCGAACCTTTCATATCGGCTGTCATTGCATAGAGCAATTTTGAGAGGACAGTCAATGCAACCTCTCTCTTTGTCAATAATGTCACTCCTCTACTTAGCATTTTTTATTACAAAATTAGCTCCTGCAACTTTCACCCTCCAAAACAAAACTTTCATATTTTAGATATATTTAAAAGGAGTAAACACATGGTAATAAGATTGTTGATTTTTTTAATAAAATTTATTTTGGTGCAGCGGTCTCGGTACTTTCATATTTGTACAGATTTAGGTAGAATTAAGCAATGAAAACCTTCCCGGAGTATTCGACCACAAAGTGAAAAATTCTCTGTGGTCTTAGTGGTCTTGGTGGTGGATTTAGCTGTGGGGATGAGGATGGGAGGAGTTTTTTAGGGTATTCGTGCGGATATTTGGATATGATTGGTTAAATTTGCCGTATAAACTGAAATTGTTATGGCAAAAGATCAGACTGTATTGTTTCATTCCACGGTGTTCGGTCCGATAAAGAGCCGACGTCTTGGGGTGTCGTTGGGTATAAATCTCAGTCCGGACGACGGGAAGGTTTGTTCGTTCGACTGCTTGTATTGTGAGGCGGGGTACAACTCGCAAGGTAAGGGCACGACGGGTCTGCCCGTGCGTGAGAAGGTGAGAAGAGATTTGGAGAGTAAACTTTCCGCCATGAAGGGAGCGGGTGATCCGCTTGACGTAATCACATTCTCCGGCAATGGCGAACCGACCCTTAATCCGGATTTTCCGGAGATAATAGATGATGTGATTGCTCTCCGCGACAAGTATTATCCGAATGCCAAGGTGTCGGTGCTGACTAACTCCACAAGAATATTCAGCCCTGCCGTTGCCGACGCTCTGAAAAAAGTGGATAACAATATACTGAAGTTGGATTCTGCTATTGAGCCGACGATGCGTCTTATCGACCAGCCGACATCAAAAGAGTTTACGGTGGAGCGTGTGGTGGAGGGTCTACGTCAGTTTGCAGGAGAGGGTATCATACAGACAATGATGCTTCGTGGCGAACATGACGGGAAGCCGGTTGACAACACCACGCCGGAAGAGGTGGATGCGCTTATTGAGGCGTACCGCAAGATAGCACCGCGTGAAATAATGCTCTATAGCCTTGACCGCAGCACTCCGGAGGAGCATTTAGTGAAGGTGGAACGTCAGGAACTGGAGGGTATCGCCCGCAGGATAGAGTCGGCTACCGGTATTCCGGTTCAGGTGAACTGATAAGTGACTGAAGTTTCGCAAGCTGCACTTCAGTGGTTGATAGTTTATAGTTTAAGGTTTAAGATTCACGGAAATCCTCGAATCTTTTCATTATACAAAATTTAATGATCATAAACCATAAACTTTAAACATTAAACCATTTAAGTGAAGCAAGTTGGCAAACTTGCGAAACTTAAATAAGTGAAAGAAAGGGATTATGAAGAGAGATAAGATTATCTATCCCGCGCCATTGGAGAGGGGGGATAAGATTGCCATTGTGTCGCCGGCGACGAAGGTTAAGGGTGAATACGTGGATGGAGCCGCCGTTTTTTTTGAACGTCATGGCTTTCATCCAGTGGTCATGCCGGGTGCGAAGGGACCGGCAGATGGCTCGTTTGCCTCCAGCCTTTCACAACGGCGTGACGACATACTTGCCGCCCTGTCGGATCCTGATGTGAAGTGCATCTTCTGCGCCCGTGGAGGGTATGGCTGCATCCATCTTCTGCCGGAGCTCCCGGAGGAGACGATCAGACGCAATCCCAAATGGCTTGTCGGGTTTTCCGACATATCCGCACTTCATGCGTTGTGGCATACTGCCGGCGTTGCGTCGCTTCATGCCCCTATGGCGAAGCATCTCACCTTGGAGGGGGATTATGACCCTTGCACACGCGCATTGCTCGACGTCATGACAGGGGATCCGGCGATGCACTACGCCTTCCCCGGTGATGCTCTCAACCGTGAGGGTGTGGCAAGAGGGGAACTGAGGGGTGGTAATCTTGCAGTGCTCAACGGCTTGGCACAGACCCCGTGGGATATGCTCAATGTTGGGGATGATGAGGACGTGATTCTTTTCGTGGAGGATATCTCGGAGGCTGTCTATGCGGTGGAGCGTATGCTCACGCGCCTTATACTTTCCGGTAATCTCGGCAGAGTTAAGGGGGTGATAGTGGGTCAGTTTACGGAATATGGCCCCGACCTTAACCATGAGGATATGGAGGAGATGGTGAGCCGGTTGCTCTCCCGTCATGGTCTTAACGGGATTCCGGTGGCGTATCGCTTCCCGGTGGGTCACGTCGTGGGGAATTATCCTATGATAGAGGGGGCACAAGTGGAATTGCGGGTGGGTAAGGATATGGTGGAACTTCATACTATAGAATACTGATGGATAGACTGACGATAGAAGAGACGCAGCGTCTTGTGGATGAATGGATACACACGGTGGGTGGCGGATATTTCTCCGAACTCACGAATATGGCAGTGCTGACTGAGGAGGTCGGCGAACTGGCGAGGGTCATATCGCGCGTGTATGGCGATCAAGTTGCGAAGGAGGGAGATTTGCGTAAGGGTCTGGCAGAGGAGCTTGCCGATGTGCTTTGGGTGGTTGTCTGTCTTGCAAACCAGACAGGTGTGGATCTCACGAAAGCGTTTGAGGCATCTTTGGAGAAGAAGCGTAACAGGGATAAGGACCGTTTTAAGAAAGAGAGAGATTGAGGATGGATAGAGAGAGGAGAATCCGTCTGGCGTTGGTCGTGCCGTGCTTTCAGGAGGAGAGTGCCCTACCCCGCACGAATGATGTCTTGACATCGCTTCTGTTGAAAATGTCGGAGGCGGGTCTGGTGGGAGACGACAGCTACATTGTCTATGTGGACGACGGGAGCACTGACGGCACGTGGGGACTTATTTCCGGCTATGCGTGTTGCAGGGTGAAGGGAATTCGTCTGAGCCGTAATTTCGGTCATCAGTATGCACTGTTGGCAGGTATGGAATATGTCGCAGGGAATTGCGATGCGTGTGTCACGATAGATGCCGACCTTCAGGATGACCCGTCGGTGATTCCGGATATGGTGAGGGCTTACATGGATGGCTCGGAGATAGTCTACGGCGTGCGCAGCAAGCGGGTGGGCGACGGCTGGTTCAAGCGTCATTCGGCACATTGCTTCTACACTACACTGCGTCATTTAGGGGTGGAGTGCGTGTATGACCATGCCGATTTTCGGTTGCTCGGAAGAGATGCACTTTCGGCATTGCTGGAATATGGGGAGCGTAACGTGTTTCTTCGCGGCATCGTTCCCAAATTGGGCTACAGACAGAGCAAGGTGTATTATCAGCGCGGAGAGCGCAAGGCTGGCAGCAGCAAATATCCGTTGGGTAAGATGATAGAGTTTGCCGGAGATGGTGTCACGTCGTTCTCGGTGCGTCCTGTCAGGATGCTGTTCTGGCTTGGGGTGGTGTTTATGATGGCGGCGTTATTGGTGGGTATCTACGTCATGGCACGCTATTTCAGCGGAGAGACCATAGAGGGCTGGACTTCGCTCATCCTCTCGATATGGTTCTGCACGGGGATTCTGCTTATCGGATTGGGAATACTCGGTGAATATGTAGGTAAGATGTATGTGGAGGTAAAAAAACGTCCCCGCTACAATATAGCGGAGACTGTCTGAGTCTGTTTGGGCATGATCTGTCATATCAGTTGCAGGAAATGCAGCTCGTCGCGGATCTCTCTGCCGGACAATATCCTTCTTCGGGATATTATTCTGGCAAACTCATCAATGGCAGGATGCAGACGCGGATTGAAGAACAGCCTCTTTGTGCGCATCAGGGCATTGTTATAGAGATTCTCAATCTCATCATCCTCAAGGGCACACGTGTCGTGCCCCTCCTTCTCCACCTCCTTGTAGATCTCCTTCATGATCTCCTCCGGAGCATCCTTCTTGAGGCGCACGACGGATCTTGCCATTACGTTTGACAGCACCATTGCGGTGGTGATATGGAAATTCTGGACGAGATTGTCCCATGTAGCTTTGGGAGATATGGATGGCGAACCCTGGAAATAGAACTCGTGGGAGAACTCCACCATAGGTCCATCGGAATCCAGGCAGATTTCCGCCACTCGGTCAATGGCGTTCAGGCTTGCAAGGGAGATCATCATACCCGCGAGTCCATACGCCCTGTCATCTTCATTGAGATATGCCAAAGTTAAATTCTGCTGGCTCATATATCGACTTAATTAATATTATCCGGAGCAGACGAGATGTCTGCCTAATTAAATCAACGACCGGGAGAGATATTTAGTTTCCCGGTCGTGAAAGTAATCTGTAAAAAAATGGATTGTATCGGTCGGGATTCCATCGTCAGAAGAGCACCTTCAGACCCCCCCCCACAGAAATGCCCTGAGCCGGCAGCATCGGGAGCATGTCGTCATGCCTGTTAAGGATATTGTCAGCCTGAAGCCATACGGAGAAGGAGTCGGTGAAATTCCAGGATGCCGCCAGATTCAGCAGAGAGATGTCGGGGAGGCTGAGACGGCACAGATTCTCACTGTCGGAGTCCGGAATGATGCCGGCTGACAGCGGAACGAATGAGCGCGTATATATCGCGCGTTTCGCACGATAGTTGAATCCGGCGGATACCTTCAGCTGAGAGACAGGGCGCACTGCGGCAGATATGTCGGCAGTCACCTTCGGACGGTCGTAGCCATTGAATATGCCCTTCTTCCAGTCCTGCTGCTGCACTGTAGCCTTAGCCTTGAATGAGAATACGGATGAAGGTGTGTATTCGATGACACCGCTTATCCCGAATCCGTGAAGATTGATACCCTCCGAGTCGAGAGAATACATCATTGCGCGTTTCGATAGATCTCCGGATTGGTCATACATTCCGCTGAATGCCTTGTCGCCATTGTTTATCCATGCCTGATACCATCCGCCGAGATGCACGTTCTTGCTTGCCATGAATCTCCCCTCCACTCCGATAGAGAAACCGGAGAACGGACCGATATTAATCCCAAGCGTCGCGTCGAGCGGGGTGTAGGTCGGGCGTGTGGAGGTGATGGCAGGCGACATATAGTAGTCGTTCTGGTAGAGATTGGCGAGAGTGTTAAGCTGCGAGCCTCCGACCAGGTTGAGATACATGCCGAACTGTCCTGACTGCAAGGCGAAGTTCACGTCTGGAGCAATGTGGAAGAAGGAGTAACGGTTGCCGTCGGGTCCGGCATTGAATGTCAGGTCGATATCGGCACCGAGACGAATGTCGAGCATTCCGCGGTTGAAGCGGTAGTAGGGGGTGAGCACGAGCATCCCGTAGTTGTCGGGACGGTGGAGAGAGATTTCCGTTTCCCCCGGACCCTTCGAATAGTTGAACAGGTCCTGTTCACCACCGTATGTCAGCACGTTGAGGTCTGCATCCAGCCCTATTGAACTGCCACCATCCCAGGGCATCCTGACTCCGGCAGCAATCTCAATGTCGGTCTCGCGGTTCCCTTTGGAGTGCTCCTTATCCCAAGCGTAAGGGAGAGGGAGTGAGCGGAATGCGAAATGGCGCACGCGTGCGGATGCTCCGTATGACAGTGTAGAGGCGTTCGACATTGGTGAACGCCAGTCGATTCGCATAGCGAAATCATTGAGCGTCTGCGTGGGGGCATCGATCTTTGTGTCGGCGATAGGATTTATGGGGCAGTAGCCGTAATAGTTGAACATCCCCACGTGGTAGTCGAGGGAGGCATCGAGACGTCCGTATCCCTTGAACACGTGCGATATGTATAGACCCACCGACTCGTCATAGCGGTAGCGGGTCACGTCGTCGGTGGCATCACTCATGTGAGGCTTCCAGAGCGACGTGGAGTTGTGCTGGAGCCTTATGCCGGCAAGAGTGGATGCGTTGTCGACAAAGCGGTAGCCTGCACTCAGCGTCGAGTTGAGCCATGATCCGGCACCAAGCTCAAGGTATCCTCTGTTGGAGGAAAATTCCTTGGTGTCGTTCCATCCGGTAGCCGGCATCGCCAGCATGGAGGGGATAAATGCCGCTGCCACACCGCTTTTCTCATATTCGAGAGGGGAAGCAGCCATGGAGAACTTCAGAGGTTTTGGAAACGTGTTAATTCTGTCAACCTTTATTATTTCCGGCACGTATTTACCTTCCACGCTGATCGACTCATGGAGCTGGGCAGCTGAGGGAAGGATTCCGAAAGAGGCAAAAGCAATCGAAGTGCCAAGATATATATTCCTGATGGTCATTTTTTCAATCTTAAATTAAGGGATCATTTCCATTCTTTCAGACGCGAATCAATCATGTCGTGGATGTCGAGTTCCTTGCCGGGATAGTTATCGCGCAAGCTCTTGAGATATTCCACGGCGAGATAGTCCTTCTTCTTCAAGTGGTAGACGTCGGCAAGGGCTATGAAGCCTCTTGCGAGCCAGTATTCATGAGGCGATCCCTCGTCGGTGAATGCCGTCAGCACCTCTTCCGCGCCGGATATGTTGCCGGAGTCTATGTAATGCTGTCCGAGAATCACGGCAGCCTTCGCGCCGGATAGACTCTTGGGATTTGCAGCAAGTTTTTTCAGCATTGCCGTGGCATTCTTCGTGTCGCCATTCTTCAGCATAGCGGAAGCCTCGTAGAATTCCGCCTCCTCCATCTGATCGGCAGAGAGACCACCGGACGTGCGGACGAGAGCGGCATATTTCATGCGTTCGGAATCCTTGTCGGTGTTGCGCATTATTCCGGCGTAGGCATCGGCGAGATAATCGTTGCCACCGCGTTTCTCCAGATCCTTGTAAGCTTTCAGGGCATCGTCACGACGGACGGGACCGTAGCTCTCGATTATACGTGCTTTCAGGAGGAGAGCCTCCGGCACTTGCGGAGAGTCGGACCGTCTTGCCAGAAGCGACTCAATAGCGTTGAGTGCGGTCTCCTTCTCCCCTGTCTGCTCCTTGCCGGTGGCTATGTCGAGAAGAGCCTGTGAGAGATATCGTCCGTTGGGGTAGTCTTCCACATATTTCTGCAGGAGAGTTGTGGCGTTGATGTCGTCGGCAAAAGCCGTCTCAGCCCCTTCAAAAGCGAGAGTCTCCATCTCAGAAGCGTCGATCTGAGGCGCGTTTGGCACGGATTTCAGGAATGAGGCATATTCACGCAGACCACCGTTGGCGGCATAATACTGGCGCAGGTCGTCATTGGCGAGCACCGCCTCTTCGCTCGACGGCCATTTGCGGATAATCTCCTTGTAGGAATCCTCTGCCTTGCCGTATTCTTTCGCGTCCATGTAGGCTATTGCAAGGTTGAGCATACCTTTCCTTGCCTGAGCCGATTGCTTATAGGTGGAACGCAACTGCTCGAAGGCAATGACAGCATTCTTCGTATCTCCCAATCCGGTGTAGGTCTGACCCTTCTCCAGAAGAGCATTCGGCAGCCATTTTGAGCCGGGGAATCGTGAGGGCATATCGGAAAGCTCGGAGAGTTTTCGCTTTATGTCGCCATCGAGCCCGTACATGACGGCACGGCGGAAAGTGGCATAGTCGCTGTCCTGTGCGCCGCCGGATATTGCAGTGGAGTAGTTCTTCAGCGCAAGCTTATACTCTCCGGAATAATACTGCGCGTCAGCCATCCTTATAAGAGCATCGTCGTATAGCCTCTTAGGAAGCATAGGGTCGGCTTTCATGGCATCGGCGAAACTTGCGGCTGCGCGGGAGTATTTGCCGTCCATCAGCAGAGCGTAGGCAAGGTTGTAGCGGGCGAGGGTACGGTTCTCCCCTTTTTTGTCGGCGGAGAGATATGCGTTGTAGGCATTCTGAGCCTCACCGTATTTTCCGAGGGCATAGCAAGCGTCGCCAAGCCACAGGTTTGCCTGTGCCTTCAGTGCGCGGTCGCCGTTTATGGCAACCGCTTCCATAAGATATTTCCGTGCATCGGCAGGGCGGCTGTTTGACATGCACTCCATTCCAAGTTGATACAGAATCTTCTGCTTCGCCTCAAGCACTTTCTGCGACGGGCGTTTTATGCGGTTGATGCTTGCGAGGGCGTTGGAATAATCCTTCTCGTTGAAATAGGCTGATGCAAGAAACTCCTCCACCCTGGGAGCATATTGGGAGGAGGGGAATTTCTGGATGAATTCCTGAAGCAACGGTATTGAGGAACTGAAGGGTATGTTGCCGCCACGGGTTCTTGCCGTGATGTAGTTGAATAGCGCGGTCTCTGTCACGTTGCGGTCATATCCCATCCTCGCCGCTTTCTCAAAAGATATGGCTGCGGCATTGCTGTCGCCCTGTGCCACGGCAATCTGTCCGAGATAAAGATAAGCACTTTGTGCGAGATCGTTGTTTAATTCGGTCAGCGTGGCGAATCCCGTCTGAGCCTCATCGAGATTACCTTGGCTATATTCAATCACGCTAAGGGCGTAGACAGCATCCGGAGCAGGATTTATATCGGGCATCAGCACGTACTTCTCAAGATACTTCTGAGCCTTCTCCTCCTGTCCGGTCTTAAAATAACTTAGTCCGACTATTCTAAGGGTCTCGGGAATTAGTTCTTCCACCGGATTACGCTCAATTAGTTCCGATCCGAGAGCTATCACCCGGTCATATTGTGCGCGTGAGTATTCAATCTGTGCTATATAATAGTCAGGCGCGATACCGTCGTTGTTGACTCCATTCATCCGTTGAGCCACCTCCTTGAACCCGTCATACGCCACATCGGTATTGCCATTTACGTATTCGATATACGACAGATAATAGTCGGCGGCGAGATTAAAGTCGCGGTACTCATGGAGCTGCATGAAGATGGGTCTTGCCTCATCGTAATGCCCGCTCTTTACCATAGACAATGCCATACGGTACTGGTATAGCGGACGGTCGGCAGGGCTTATTCTTGAATAGTCGATCTGCCGGTATGCCTCGAGTGCGCTGTTGAATCTGTGGGCGAAGAAGAAATAGTCGGCGGCGGCGAGTCTTGCAGATATGGCGAGAGTGGAAGCCGGATAATTGTAGGCAAATTCTCGTAGCAGGTCGACGCAGTCGGCATCCCCACGCTGGTAGAGCGCAAGGGCGAGAAGATAGGTGAAGTCCTCACGATCCTGAGACGATAGAGAGACGCCTTGCGTCTCAAGATGCCTCAGCTGGTCGATCACTCCGGCGAAGTTGCCTTCGTCGATCATGATTTCGGCACGTTCCAGATAGCCGGCGGCGAGAGGACTCAGTCTGTCTGCCCTTGACACGGAATATGCGGAAGCACACAGCATTCCGGCAGAAAGGACCAAGGATAACGCCCCTCTCAGCAGCGAATCGGAGGAAGGGATCAGATAATGGCGTTTCATTTTCAATTTGATTGATTATGGATGTGTTCAGCCTTTCTTTGCATACAACACCGGGTTTGTAGCCGGGTCGTTATACATTTTCATCTGGCGGTAGACCTTCATGTATTTCTTTCCTGCCTCGATATCATCGATCAGTTGGTCGATTGCAGATGAGAGGTCGTCTCTCTGTTCGAGAAGGATCTCGAGTTTCCCCTTGCACTTCTCGATATGCTGAGGGTCGGCATCAGTGCGTTGAGCCTGTTCCCTCATGTGCCATATCTTCAGGGCAAGTATTGAGAGACGGTCGAGAGCCCATGCCGGCGATTCGGTGTTGATGGAAGCGTCGGGGGCAGGGACCACGTTCCGGAACTTATCGCGGAACCATGAGTCTATCTCCTCTACCATGTCGGTCCTGACCTGATTCGATTTGTCGATCCTCCGTTTTAGAGCGAGAGCGTCGACAGGATCGATCTCCGGGTCACGGATTATGTCTTCGAGATGCCATTGCACAGCGTCCACCCAGTTTTTCTCAAAGAATATTGCTTCGATCGACCCTTTCTCGAAAGGATTCGGGCACGGGAGGTTGATGTCGTCAGAGATATGGTATCTTTCTACTGACCGGTCGAAAATCCGGTTCGCTAATTCCGCTGTTTTCATGATAGAGTTTTGAATTGTGTCTGTTCACGATATTGCGTCATCAGATTATGCCGGTTGTCGTTTTACAGACAGATTAAACAAAAATATAGATATACCATCTTCCCCGTTGCTCAGATTCACTTTCGCCAATCATAATTATGAATGATAGATATAAAAGGCATAAGGTTTATAAAAAGAGTGAGGCCGGCACTTTTGGGAGTAACCGGCCTCTGGGGATAGGATGGATTTAGGGAGGTAGCCCATAGCAGAGTCGAACTGCTCTTTAGAGAATGAAAATCTCTCGTCCTAACCGATAGACGAATGGGCCGACGCAATCCTTATTGCAGCTGCGTCAAGACCACGAGGCCGTCGCATGCTGAAGGAAATATTTTTCAATAACGGGCGGACGTGTCCGCCAACAGTTTACGCAAGTTTATTGATATGAAGAGCAAGGCCGCTGCAAAGGTTAGAGGCTTTGTTCTTAGAGATAATGTTCTTGCGGCCAAGGCGCTGAAGGAGGGCGCTGACTTTGTTGTAAGCCTCAGTAGCCTCAGCTTTGTCAGTCATTTTGCGCACACGGCGAACGGCGTTGCGTGCGGTCTTTGCCCAATAGCGGTTCTCGAGTCTTCTCTTCTCCGCCTGGCGAATTCTTTTTAATGATGATTTATGGTTTGCCATCTTAAAAGTTGTCTTTGTCTTTCGTTCGTTTATATTAATGGTAGCCCATAGCAGAGTCGAACTGCTCTTTAGAGAATGAAAATCTCTCGTCCTAACCGATAGACGAATGGGCCACAAGACCGCAACTGCATCCTGTCCGGATGTATTTTGCGAGTGCAAAGTTAGTGCTATTTGGTGTAACTTCCAAATTTTTTGGATTAAAAACATTATTTTTTGTGAATTATTACGTTTTGTGAGGTTAAGATGGTGTTTTTTTATGATGAAATGGAGGTGAGATAATCAAAAGAATAAAGTTTTTTGTTAATTTTACAGACTGAAGGGCTTTGCTGCCGGCTCCTCGCAGGGACCCCTCGCAGGGACCCCTCGCCCATGGGCTCGGGCACGGAACTCCAGACGCTTGGGTGCCGATGGAACTCCGGGTGCTGGGGCTTCCACGGTATGGACTGCATGAGACCTAAGTCTGATTCCACTTAAAATTCCACGTTATGAAAATCTATTGTAAAAATACCGACAGTTATGTCAATGTGCTTGGGGGTGAGAAAATCATAGATATGCTTCCGCGTCTCCGACGAGAGCTTGCCTTTGAGCCTATATGTGCACTTGTGAATAATAAGACAGAGGACTTGTGCTTCCCTCTTTTTGCTCCGCGTCAGGTGGAGTTTGTCGGGAAAGAGACTCCGGCAGGACGCCGTGTATACGTGCGCTCGCTCTGTATGATGCTATATAAGGCGGTTGAGGAGGTTATGCCGGGTGTGACGCTGCGCATAGAGCATTCAATGTCGAAGGGGCATTATTGCCGTCTGCTGAAAGATGAGGCGGTGGTCAGCGTTACGCAGGAGACTGTCGATGTGCTGCTGGCGCATCTTCGCAATCTTCGCGATACGAATATCCCGTTCCGTCGTAAGGAGCGCATGACGAAGGATGCCATTGAGATTTTCCGTAAGCAGAGGTTGACGGCAAAGGTCACTCTACTTGAGACGCTGCATGAGCTTTATACCACCTATTACCGTCTCGGCAGTCTTGCCGACAGCTATTACGGACCACTTGCACCCTCCACAGGTTTTATCCGGGATTTTGATCTACGGGTGTATAAGGATGGATTCCTTCTTTTTGCCATGTCGGCGGATAAGGTGGATGAGGTGTTGAAGGATAATCCCCCGCAGGAGAAGATGTATAAGGCTTTCACCGACCAGCTGATGTTTAACAAGGTCATACAGGTGAAGAATGTCGGTGAACTTAATATGGCGGTGAAGAATTGCCGCACGGCGGAACTTATCAACGTGGCGGAAGCTATGCATACTAAGATGCTCGGTGCAATAAGTGACGATATTGCACGCCGCCGCAGGGAGGGGGGAGCCGGAATCGTCATGATAGCCGGACCGTCATCGTCGGGCAAGACCACGTCTGCCAAGCGTCTCTCCATACAGCTTATGACCAACCTGATAGTGCCGAAGATGATATCGCTCGATGATTATTTTGTCGACCGTGAGCATACCCCTAAGGATGAGAATGGGGAATATGACTATGAGAGCCTGTATTCGCTTGACCTGGAGCGTCTGAATTCCGATCTCAGCCGTCTGTTGCGTGGCGAGGAGATAAACCTACCCTCCTATTCGTTTGAATATGGCAGACGTATAGAGAAGGAGAAGCCATTGCGTCTTGATAAGAACGATGTGCTTGTGATAGAGGGTATCCACGGGCTTAATCCCGAACTTACAGCCTCTATTAATCCTGATGAGGTGTATAAGGTCTACGTCTCGGCATTGACCACTCTTAAAATTGATAATCACAACTGGATCTCTACGTCGGATAACCGTCTGCTGCGCCGTATCGTGCGAGACAGCAAATATCGTCATATCTCTGCGCTGGATACGATCCGTCGCTGGCCGAGTGTGCGTCGCGGTGAGGAGAAATGGATATTCCCGTTCAGCGAGAATGCCGACGCTACGTTCAACTCGTCGCTCATATTTGAGTTGGGAGTGATGAAACAATATGCGGAACCGGTGTTGCGTGAGGTGCCGAAAGATTTGCCAGAATATGCGGAGGCATTCCGTCTGTTGCGGTTCCTGAGCTATTTCGAGCCAATCCCCGCTGACCAGATACCGACCACTTCCCTGCTCCGCGAGTTTCTTGGAGGCTCCTCTTTCCGCTACTGACGGCAACTGCCGTTCTGCCGGATGAAGCCATTTCCTCTGAATGAAAAATCTGTGTATTGTTGGGATATTCGGGGGAAATGGTTACATTTGTGAAGTAAACGTGTTCTGATTAGGATAAATGGCTTTAGATTATGACGGCAATGAGATTCCCGATAGGTATAGAGTCTTTCCCGGTGCTGAGGGAGGGTGGATTTGTGTATGTCGACAAGACTGAATATGTCAGGAAACTTGTTGACGGGAATGGCTATTATTTCCTGAGTCGTCCGCGACGTTTTGGGAAGAGTCTGTTGCTATCTACCATTCAGGCATTTTTTGAGGGGAGACGAGATCTTTTTAAGGGTCTGTCGATTGATTCCTATCCATATAAATGGGATCGGCATCCTGTGTTCCGTCTTAATCTTGTGAATTGCGACTGCTCCTCGCCTACCGGTCTTGACTCCATACTGAATGCCCATATCGTGGAATGGGAACGAGAATACGGTAGGAATACTGATGAATGGGATTTCCCGCAGCGTTTCTATGGATGTATACGCCGTTCGGTGGAGAAGACCGGGAGAAAGGCGGTGATATTGGTGGATGAGTATGACAAGACGCTTGTCGCCAGTATTGAGGATGCGGAATTGAATGAGGTGTTCAGGGAGCGTCTGAAGCCGTTTTACGCCACATTGAAAGCAGCCTCCGATTATATCCGGTTCGCTATGATAACAGGGGTGAGCCGATTCTCCAGATTGAGTATTTTCAGCGACATCAATAATCTCTACGACATAACAAGTGATAAGGAGTATGCCGGAATATGTGGTATCACTGCCGATGAGATACGTGCTCAGTTGAGCGAAGGTGTGGCGATGCTTGGTAAAGGACTGGAGCTCGGCTTCGAGGATACCATGGCGGAGCTGAAGAAAAATTATGACGGCTATCATTTTGCGGCAAAAAGTGAGGATATCTATAATCCGTTTTCACTAATGTCGGCACTCTCCAACAAGGAGATCGGTAGTTATTGGTTTCTGACCGGCACGCCGACGTTTCTTCTTAAGGCGTTGCGGGCTACGGATATGTATCTTCCAGACCTCAATCGGGATAAGATAAGCGATCTTGTGCTCTATTCCAGTGATTCCTATATGACGGATCCGGTGCCACTGTTGTTTCAGTCGGGCTATCTGACAATAAAGGATTATGACCGTCGTCGGAAAATGTACACTATCGGGGTCCCTAACCTTGAAGTTGAGGATGGGCTTTACAGGCAGTTGCTTCCAATCTACTTGAATCGACCGGAGGGACGGACTAATCGTGTGATAGACTCGTTTCTGAATGATGTTGAGGATGGCGACCCGGAAATGTTTCTGACACGTTTGAAAGCGTTTCTGGCAGATATACCCTACGAATTGTCGCAATGTCGTCCGGAGATATATTTTGAGAATAATCTATATATAATTTTCAAGGTATTGGGGTGTGCGGTTGAGGCAGAATATCGCACGGCATCCGGACGCATTGACCTGTTGCTGAAGACGGAGCATTATATCTATGTGATGGAATTGAAACTTGATAGACCGGCGGAAGATGCTCTGCGTCAGATAGAGACTAAGGATTATCTCATACCATTTGCCGCTGACAGCAGGAAGCTATTCAAGATCGGCATATCATTCTCACACGTCACCCGTAATATTGACAGTTGGGTAATAGCGTGATTGATGGCAATCGTATTTTTTTAGTAGACGGGGGCTTAGGATTGTATGTGTGGGGGATATGGAAAACAAGAGGGGTGGAATTTGGTGTCGTGCTGAAAATTTTTTTGTAATTTTGCATTATGAAGGAATTTACAGAGACAGATATAGAACGTATCGGCGAACTGATAGACAGTCAGAATCAGGAGGCAGCTCAGCAAGAGGTGGCTGAGCTTCATGCCGCCGATATAGCGGAGCTTTTCCAGTCGCTCAATCTGCGGCAGGCAGAATGGCTTTTCAACCTTATTGAGGATAAGGAGAAGAAGGCAGACGTGCTGATGGAGCTTGATGAGGATGACCGTAAGAAGCTCCTTGAGGGTATGGACCCGGAGCAGATCGGTCATTTCATCGATCTTCTTGACACGGACGATGCTGTAGACCTTATCCAGGAACTTGACGAAGAGGACCGCGATGAGGTTATCCAGCATATCGACGACGTGGAGCAGGCGGGCGATATCGTCGACCTCCTGCAATATGACGAGGACACGGCGGGCGGACTTATGGGCACGGAGATGATCGTGGTCAACGAGAATCTGTCCATGCCGGACTGTCTGCGGGAGATGCGCCGTCAGGCAGAGGAGCTGGATGATATCTACTACGTCTATGTGGTTGATGATGATAACCGACTTCGAGGTGTGCTTCCATTGAAGAAGATGATCACCCACCCTTCCGTGTCGAAAATCAAGCACGTTATGGAGGAGCTTCCGGTGTCGGTGCGCACGGATAGCCCGATAGATGAGGTGGCTATCGACTTCGAGAAATATGACCTTGTGGCAATGCCTGTCATTGACAGTATCGGGCGACTTGTGGGTCAGATTACGGTTGACGACGTGATGGATGAGGTGCGTGAGCAGAGCGAACGTGACTATCAGTTGGCATCAGGTATCTCCTCCGACGTCGATGCGTCAGACTCGGTGTTTGCACAGACCAAGGCTCGTATCCCGTGGCTGCTTATTGGCATAATAGGCGGAATCGTCAACTCCATTATCCTTGGAGGTTTTGAGGCACAGATAGCGGCTGTAACGGCTCTTGCCATATTTATCCCGCTGATCGGCGGCACCGGTGGTAACGTCGGCGTGCAGGCATCGGCAATCGTGGTGCAGGGTCTTGCCAACGGACGCCTTGACATAAAGAATGCCGTCGGTCAGATAGGGCGCGAGAGTCTTGTGGCGATAATGAATGCGGTGGTCATATCGACGGTGGTGTTTCTATATATTTTCTTCACACAGCCGACGGGCGTGAAATATACGGTGTCGTTTGCCGTGGCGGCGTCGCTGTTTGCAGTGGTGATTTTCGCTACGGTGTTCGGCACGTTTGTGCCATTGACCCTTGAACGTCTGAAAATTAATCCGGCACTTGCAACCGGTCCCTTCATACAGATTACAAATGATGTCGTCGGACTTCTGATATACGTGGGAATGTCGACATGGATGCTTTCAATCTTCGGATAATACTTAAACAAAGATGGCAAAAATAGCAGAGACACCCCTTATGCTCCAGTATCTGGAGATGAAGAAGAAACATCCCGATGCGATACTCCTGTTTCGTGTGGGCGACTTTTATGAAACTTTTTCCGATGATGCGATTGCTGCCAGCGAGATTTTGGGCATAACCCTCACGCGGCGTGCCAACGGCAAGGCACAGTCGGTGGAGCTTGCCGGATTCCCTCATCATGCGCTCGACTCCTATCTTCCGAAGCTCGTGAGAGCGGGACGTCGGGTGGCAATATGCGAGCAGCTTGAGGATCCGAAACTTACGAAAAAACTCGTAAAACGTGGCATAACGGAGCTTGTGACGCCCGGAGTCAACACCTCGACGGGTGCATTGCAGGCTAAGGAGAATAACTTCCTTGCGGCGGTTCATATCGGGAAGAATAGTGTAGGACTCGCGTTTCTTGATATCTCGACCGGTGAATTTCTATGCTCGGAAACCACGGCTGAGGAGGCAGACAAGTTGCTCTGCAACATGTCGCCAAAGGAATTGCTGCGTATGCGGGGAACACGGGATTTCTGTATGCGTAATTTCTCCCATAAATGCAGTGTGTTTGAGCTTGAAGACTGGGTGTATACCACGGATGCCGCCGAGGAGCGTCTGCTCCGTCAGTTCTCCACCGCCACGCTGAAAGGTTTTGGCGTGGGCGATCTCCCCTTGGGAGTCATAGCGGCGGGTAGCATACTGCATTATCTTGACCTTACGAGCCATACTCAGCTTTCTCATATCACTTCGCTGAGCCGTATAGACAACAGGTTATATATGCATCTTGACCGCTTTACGGTCAGGAATCTGGAGCTTGTGGAGAGTATGGGTCCGGAGGGCAAAAGTTTGCTGAAAGTAATTGATAAGACGGTGTGTCCCATGGGTTCACGCCTTTTATATCGTTGGCTTATACTCCCGTTGCTTGACATATCGCGGCTGAATAAGAGGCATGATGCTGTGGAGGCATTTTTCAGCAATAATGAGCTTAGGGATCAGGCGCGCGACGCTGTTCGCCGCACCGGTGACATGGAACGTCTGGGCGGACGAGTCGCCTCCGGCAAGATCTCACCCCGTGAGATGATCCAACTTTCGGAAGGGGTCAGGGGAGCCATGACTCTCAAGGATATTCTTCGTGGTTCCGGTATTCCTGTGCTTGAGGATATCGGCGTGGGAATGACGGATATAATCGATGTGGCAGACTGGATTTCGGCAACCATCTCGGGAGATGCCCCCACTTCATTCGGCAAGGCTCCGGTTATTGCGCCAGGAGTGGATCCTGAGTTGGACGAACTGAGAGGACTACATGCCAACAGCCGGAGCAAACTTCAGGAGATTCAGGCGCGCGAGATGGAGGCTACGGGTATATCATCGCTTAAAGTGGCTTACAACAACGTATTCGGGTATTATCTTGAGGTGCGCAATACGCATAAGGATAAGGTGCCTGAGTATTGGATAAGGAAACAGACGCTCGTGAATGCAGAGCGCTACATCACCCCTGAACTAAAGGAATATGAGGAGAAGATAGCCGGGGCGGAAGAGCGTATAGCGGCGATAGAAGACCGGATATATAAGGGATTATTGTCGAAAATCAACACCCGTTTCACCGATCTCCATGTTAATGCGTCGGCAGTGGCACAGACCGACTGCCTGTTGTCGTTTGCCGAGGCTGCTGCGGAATATGGATATGTGCGTCCGGAGATAGACGACTCATTATCTCTTTCGATTATGGAGGGTCGTCATCCTGTCATAGAGCGCAACATGACGCCGGGGGAGAGCTACGTGTCAAACTCCGTAACTCTTGATTCCGACAGCTGCCAGATAATAATGATCACGGGTCCGAATATGAGCGGAAAATCGGCACTTCTCCGCCAGACCGCGCTGATAGCACTTATGGCGCAGATTGGTTCGTTTGTGCCGGCAAAGGCTGCACGTATAGGCATTGTCGACAAGATATTCACGCGTGTCGGGGCGAGCGACAACATATCGTCCGGCGAGTCGACGTTTATGGTGGAGATGAACGAGGCGGCATCGATATTGAACAATATGAGCAACCGTTCGCTCATACTCTTCGATGAGCTTGGGCGCGGCACGTCTACCTACGATGGCATCTCGATAGCATGGTCAATTGTGGAGCATATTCATGACAACGGGCGTTGTCGCCCGAAAACGCTCTTCGCCACGCATTATCACGAACTCAACGAGATGGAGAATAAGTTTGAGCGTATCTCCAACTACAACGTCTCTGTCAAGGAGATAGGAGGCAAGGTGGTTTTTCTCCGTAAGTTGGAGAAGGGTGGGTCTGAGCATAGTTTCGGCATCCATGTGGCAAAACTTGCCGGTATGCCTCCTGCCATAGTTAAGCGTGCCAATCAGGTTCTCGCTCATCTTGAGGAGGCATCGAAGGGAGTCAATGGAGATAAGGATTCTATTGCTGTCAAGGGGGCTGTGTCGGGAATAGACTCACGTAATGATGGCTATCAGATGAGTTTCTTCCAGCTTGATGACCCGTTGCTCTCTCAGATACGTGACCGTCTCCTTGGAGTGGATGTCAATACGCTGACGCCTCTCCAAGCTCTCAATATGCTCAACGATCTGCAAGGTCTTCTCACGGGAAAATGACCTCCGATTTCTCGGAAGCCGACATGATACAACACTGTGTTAAAAATGATTAACGCATTCTAACCATCTCAGTGTAGAATGGTTTTTAAGAATGAAGTGAAAAGTAAGTCAGAGGTCAGGGTTATGAGTTATGAAGAGTGGAAATACGCATATATTCATTACATCCATTCTGTTTAAATTTATAATTTGATTAAATTTTTAAATCTGAAGGCTTACTTGGAAAACAATTAATCAGAAATTATTAAAGCAGATTGTATTATGGATTCAAAGAACTATCAAGAGGTAGCGGCAGCCGCGGCAGAGGTCAGTGCTGCAGCAGCGAAGGTGGCATGTGATAATGAGAAGAAGAACCTGGAGGCACAGGCGGACGAGCTGAAGTCAGCCGCTTCAGAGAAGGTGGCTGCGCTGAAGGATAAGGCATCCGAGCAGGTGGCAGCTGCGAGTGAGAAAGCTGCTGATGCAGGTATGACGTTGAAAGACAAGGCATCCGATATGATGGATAAACTGAAGGATAAGGCTTCAGATCTGTTGCATGCAGGTGCAGATAAACTGTCGGATCTTGCCGACAAGATTGATTAATCGGAATAGATATCCGATTATGGATTAAGCCCCCCTCAGTAGCATCATTGGAGTGTGAAAAGGTGAGATATAAGTCTGACCATCCCGGATTTCATCATTGAAATTGGAATGGTCAGCTTATTTTGTAAAAAATGATAAAAAAAGCATACAAATTAAAATTTTTTGGCAATAAAGATTTGTATATTATTTGGATTTTTAGCTAACTTTACAAACCCAAACCAAAATTGTGGAGTTATTTGAAATGTCTGAACCCGTTTACCATATCCCCGCGCTTCTTGAAGAAACGATTAAATTGTTGGAGATCAAACCTGAAGGTGTATATATAGATGTAACATTCGGGGGTGGCGGACATTCTCGCGCCATTATGAGTCATCTTGGCGAGACGGGAAGACTCTATTCGTTTGACCGCGACATGGATGCGTATGCCAACCGTATAGATGATCCACGATTCACATTTGTGCATTCCAACTTCCGATACATAGAGAATTTCATGCATTATCACGGCGTAGATAAGGCAGACGGTATAATGGCAGACCTTGGTGTGAGCTTTCATCATTTTGATTCCGGAGAGAGAGGATTCTCTTTTCGCACGGATGCCCCGCTCGATATGCGTATGAACCGCAATGCACAGCGCACGGCAGCCGACATCATATCGGAATCCACGGAGGCTGACCTGCGGACTATGCTGAATGCTTATTCCGATCTGAAGCGTCCGGGCAACGTTGTCAAAGCGATATTGAAAGCGAGGGAAAACGGACCCATCGATACTACTTTCCGTCTTGCGGATGCAGTGAAAGGGGCAATGGATCCACGTCAGGAAAAGAAGGAACTGGCGCAGATCTTCCAGGCATTGCGCATAGAGACCAACGACGAGATGGGCGACCTTCGTCGTTTCCTTGAATCTTCGGTAAGGGTGCTGCGCAAGGGTGGCAGACTGGCGGTGCTGACCTATCATTCGATTGAAGACCGTATGGTGAAGAACTTTATGAAAAGCGGCAACGTGGATGGCCGTGAAGAGAAAGATTTCTTCGGACGGTTGAGCACACCGTGGAAACTGATAACACGTAAGCCTATTGAACCGACAGCGGAGGAGGTGGAGCGAAATCCACGCTCACGTAGTGCGAAACTACGCGTTGCAGAGCTTGTCGGATAGGCCTGCGATATAATTAAAACAACACAACTCTCTCACATTATGGCAAAGAAAAAGAATATAAAAGATAAAAAGATAAAAAAGGACAGGGAGCGTCCTACCCCATCATGGTTTTCAGACCTACGCTACGGACGGTCGTTCTCAGTGGAATTTTTCAAACGCAACGCATGGTTGCTAATGGTGTTTGTCGTGGCGATATTGTCGCTGATGGGACTACGCTATAAGACAAAGACCAAGATGGAGGAGATAAAGCGTCTGACTGCGGAACTTCAGATAGCTGAAAGTTCAAAGTTGCAGGAGAAAGCCGCGTATATGTCGCTTATCCGAGAGACTGAGATGAAGCGTATGGTAAAGGAGAAAGGATTAGGACTTGAGTTTCAGGAATATCCACCATACGTCTTAGAACAGGACAACGATTGATAAATTCAACGCTGAGAAATGACTGCGAGAAATAGAAAACAGAAGGGACAGACCAATAAAAATCATATATTGTTCCGTTATGGATTGATAACCGTCGCATTCCTGTTGTTCTCCATAGCTGTGATAGTGAAGCTTATCGACACCACAATTGTAGAGGCTCCGCAATGGAATGAACGTGCACATAGAGAATTGTCGAAGACCACTGTCATCCCTCCGGAACGAGGCAATATACTCGCCTCCAACGGCAATATATTGGCGTGCAATCTGAAAGTGTATGACGTGAAGCTTGATTTGCGTCACAATAAGATTCCTGCCACATTGCCTTGGGCAAAGATTGACAGTCTTGCCGACTCGCTTGACTATTATTATCCAAGGGTGAAGAATCTTAGGGAGAACGCCGTCACATATAAGAAGTATTCATGGCATACGCGTCTTAAAAAGGAATTCGACAAGGCTCCTGATAAACGCACGCGCGCCCTCCGTGTGGCACAGAAAAAGACGATGGAGGATTTTGAAAAGATCCGCAATTTCCCTTTCCTGAAGGATTTCAAGGGGCGGGGATTCCGCATCCCGGTCTATAAGGAGGAGAAAAACGTGCGTATCTATCCTTACGGTAGGATGGCGTACCGTAGTATCGGTCGTGTTAACGAGAATCATGAGACGGGAGAGTTCCACGGTTATTCAGGATTGGAGAAAGACTTGGATTCCTTGCTCTACGGTCATCCTGGAGTGGCCAAGAAGGTGGCTCTCACATCCGGGATCGGCAACTGGGTAGACAAACCGGCTGTCAGAGGATTCGATATACACACCACCATCGATATTGACCTTCAGGATATGCTTGAGGAGGAGCTTCTGGAGGTGTGTGCGGGTTCGAATGCGGAATGGGGCACAGCCATATTGATGGAGGTAGCCACCGGCGAGATAAAGGCTATCTCAAATATCGAGCTTCTTGAAAACGGCACGTATGGCGAGGCTCTCAACCGTGCGGTACTCCCCTTTGAGCCCGGCTCGGTGATGAAGCCCATCTCATTGATGATTGCATTCGAAGACGGGCTGGTGCGCAGTGTCAACGACATGATAGACTGTAGTCCGTTCCAGCGGACGAGCGATCCTCATGCCCCGTCGGTAAAGAGCATGAAGCAAGTGATTGAGATGTCGTCAAATACGGGTATCGCACGCGTAATATTCCGTGGGTATGCCGATGATCCGGCGCGTTTTCATGATCGTCTCACGGAGATAGGATTCTTTGAGCGTATGCGCAGCGGTATAGCTGGAGAGTGTACTCCGCGTGTCAGGAAACTTCTGCCGAAGGATTCCCGTGGCAACAACATAACGATGACCGCGCGTCATCTCGACCTTGCCCGCCAATCTTATGGCTACAACACCGAGATTCCCCCACTCTACACCCTTTCCATCTATAATGCCATAGCAAATGGAGGGCGTTATGTGCGTCCGCACCTTGTGAGGTCATTGATACATGAGGATGGTCGCGACTCCGTTTTGCCGGTAGACTATATCCGCGAGAGGATATGTTCCGAGAAGACTGCGGAGAAGGTTAAGCTCTGTCTGCGCGAGGTGGTGTGGGGCGAACACGGCACGGCACGTGCGGTCAGGGATGATCGCGTAGAGGTGGTTGGAAAGACCGGCACCGCCTATCCGGTAGACAAAGGCACGTATGACCTCACGCGGCGACGCTATGCATTCGCCGGATTCTTCCCATACGATTCGCCCAAATATTCATGCATGGCTCTCGTGCTCGGTCCTTCGGGAACAAGCGCAAACCGCACGTCAGGACAGGTAGTCAAGAATATGGCTACCAAGATGTTTGCACGTGGTATGCTCGATAATTCCTCTACATTCACGTCGGAGCGGGCAGGCACGCTTCCTGTGCTGACCGCTTCTGAGAAATACGAGACACCGGATATCACCACTCCTCTCGGCATAACGAAGTCGAAGAAGGTGAAAGGGAATGCCGGGGATTACGACTTCATGACGGTGCCCAATGTGGTCGGCTATGATGCATCTACTGCATTGCGGCTGCTTGAGCATCGTGGACTAAACGTGATATTACGTGGCTCCGGACGTGTGGTGTCGCAATCCATTAAGAAAGGAAGCAAGGTGATACCGGGTGATAATATAGTGCTCTATCTGCGTATCTGACGGGAGCATGACAGAAGATAATAAACAGCAAAACAATAAAATATATGACATCGAAATTATCAACCCTACTCAAGGATATAGACGTCGTTGAGATCATAGGAGAGACAGATAAAAATATAACGTCGCTTGAGAGCGATTCCCGTAAGGTGGAGAAAGACGGACTGTTTGTGGCTGTCAAGGGAGTCACAAATGACGGTCATAAGTATATCCCGATGGTGGCGAGTGCACATGTCGGGGCAATTGTCTGTGAGAACCTTCCGGCAATGTTTGAGAAGGGGGTCACATATATCAAGGTGTCTGATTCGGCAGAGGCGTTGGGTCGCCTTGCCTCTGCATGGTACGGACATCCGTCGTCGAGGCTGAAACTCGTAGGCGTCACCGGCACAAACGGCAAGACCACTACCGCTACCCTACTCTATGAGATGGCAAAGCTTGAGGGTTTCAAGGCAGGACTTCTGTCGACCGTCTGCAATTATGTGGTGGATCGTGCGGTGCCTACCACTCATACCACCCCTGACCCGCTCACCATCAATTCCCTTCTGGCGGAGATGGTGTCGGAAGGATGTGAATATGCATTCATGGAGGTGTCGTCGCATGCCATGTCGCAGAAGCGAGTGGCTGGTCTTCAGTTTGCCGGGGGCATCTTCACCAATCTCACCCGCGATCATCTTGACTATCACGGCACAGTTGAGAACTATATGAATGCCAAGAAATCATTTTTCGACATGCTTCCGAAGGATGCATTTGCACTTGTCAATGCCGACGACAAATGCGGGCGTTATATGGTTCAGAACACTAAGGCAAAAGTCTATACCTATTCCTTGCGTTCGGATGCAGATTTCCGAGGGAAAGTGCTTGAGACGCGTCTCGACGGCACCCTTATGCTTCTTAACGGTAAGGAGGTGGAGGTTAGATTCACCGGCAGATTTAATGCGTACAATCTCACAGACGTGTATGGCGCGTCGATACTGACGGGATTTGATCCGGAGGAAGTGATTGTCAACATGAGCCGTCTTGTGCCCGTAGCCGGGCGTTTCCAGTCGTTTATGTCAGGTGATGGGGTTGCTGCCATAGTGGATTATGCCCATACTCCGGATGCGCTTGTCAACGTGCTCGACACAATACGCGAGATTGTAGGCGCGGATGGCAACATAATAACGGTGGTCGGTGCAGGCGGAAACCGCGACCATGGCAAACGCCCCATGATGGCTCAGGAGGCGGCGTGCCGAAGCGATTATCTCATTCTGACGAGCGATAACCCCCGCGATGAGAATCCGGAGGATATAATTGCTGAGATGCGTGCAGGTCTCAACCGCGACGAGCTTGAGCGTGCTGAATGCATCACCGACCGCCGCGAGGCGATCTGCAAGGCAGTGGTCATGGCAAAGCCGGGAAGTGTGGTGCTTGTAGCCGGTAAGGGTCATGAGACTTATCAAGAGGTAAAGGGAGTGCGACATCATTTTGATGATAGAGAAGAGGTTAAACTTGCATTCGAAAAAAGATGATATATTCGTTATTCCAATTGCTTCAGGATTCAGACGTGCCCGGCGCACGCCTGATGGATTACATTACCTTCAGAGCCGGCATCTCATTCACCCTGGCAATGCTTATGGCACTTGTCTGCGGCAAATATATAATCCGTCGCCTTCAGAAAATGCAGGTGGGAGAAGTGGTGCGAAATCTCGGGCTTGAGGGACAGATGAAAAAGACAGGAACGCCTACTATGGGTGGTGTGATAATCATATTGTCGATACTCGTGCCCAGTCTTTTGTTTGGCAATCTGTCGAATATCTACATGATACTGATGCTCGTGGCGACAGTATGGATGGGATCCATCGGCTTCCTTGACGATTACCGCAAGCTGAAATATCATAACAAGGATGGTCTTAAGGGGAAATATAAGGTTATAGGTCAGGTAGGTCTCGGTCTTCTTGTGGGCGTTACCATGTGGCTCTCCCCTTCTATCCTCATGAGTGAGAATGGCAGTGAGGTACGCCGCAATATTAGCGCGACGGAGCGTGTGGAGTCGGCAGACGGACCGACAGCAGAACTCTACACCACGACCGACAACGTGGTATACTCCCATCCGGTAAAGACTCCGCAGACCACTATCCCCTTTGTCAAGAACAATAACTTCAACTATGAATGGCTCACTGGCTGGATCAGTGATAAGAATGCGGCGGAGACCTTGGGCTGGATAGTGTTTGTGTTTGTGGTCATCATAGTGGTGACTGCAGTCAGCAACGGCGCGAATCTCACCGATGGTCTTGACGGACTTTGTGCCGGCACATCGGCTATCATAGCGGTGGCACTTGCCATTATGGCATATCTCGGTGGGCACGTGATCTACTCCGGCTATCTCGACATCATGTATATACCGGGCAGCGGAGAACTTGTGGTGTATGCGGCAGCTTTCATCGGGGCATTGGTGGGATTCCTATGGTATAATGCATTCCCTGCCCAGGTATTTATGGGTGATACGGGCAGTCTTACCATCGGCGGTATTCTTGCCGTCTTTGCCATATTGATACGCAAGGAACTGCTTATCCCATTGCTGTGCCTTATCTTCTTTATAGAAGACCTGTCGGTGGTGCTTCAGGTGGGATATTTCAAGTTTACTAAGAGGAAATATGGGGAGGGACGCCGTATATTCAAGATGACGCCCCTGCATCACCATTTCCAGAAGGCAGGCGACGGGTCGGTGAAATGTCTTGTCAACTTCCCGAAGATGCCAGTGCCGGAATCGAAGATAGTGACGCGTTTCTGGATTGTCGGTCTGCTCCTTGCAGCATTGACATTCGTCACACTGAAGATACGATGAATATGCTTCAGACGATATCGTAGTGCATCGGCACGACGCGTGTGGTAAGCAAGAATTTTTCAATTTAAGAAGGATTAAAATTATGAGCAAAAATAGATTTGGAGTAGATACTGACGGACGCCTTGTAGTGCTTGGCGGAGGTGAGAGCGGAGTCGGGGCAGCAATCCTCGGCAAAGTCAAGGGGATGGATGTGTTCCTTTCCGATATGGGGGAGATTTCATCCAAATATAAAGCAATGCTTGATAGCTATTCTATCCCATACGAAGAGGGAAAGCATACTGAAGATGAGATACTTGATGCCGATGTGGTGGTCAAGAGTCCCGGAATACCCCCCTGCGCTCCAATGGTTGCTAAAATATTTGCTAAAGGCATACCTGTGGTGTCGGAAATCGAATTTGCGGGGGGATTTACCGACTCCCGTATGATCTGTATCACCGGATCGAATGGGAAGACCACCACTACCCTTCTTACTTATCATGTGTTGCGAGAGGCAGGCATAGATGCCGGTCTTGCCGGCAATGTCGGCAAGAGTCTCGCGCTTCAGGTGGCTGTTGATCCCCATCCCGTCTACGTCATAGAGCTGTCGAGTTTCCAGCTTGAGAATATGTATCAGTTCAAGGCAGACGTGGCGGTTATAATGAACATCACGCCTGACCACATGGATCGCTATGACCATAAGATGGAGAATTATGTAGCCGCAAAGTTCAGGATTCTTCAGAATCAGACCCCGGATGACGCCTTTATCTATTGGCAGGATGATTCCGTCATACTCGATAAGATTGCGGAGGTCAATCCTGATGGACGTCGTCTTCCGTTTGGTATTGAGAGGAAGCCGGAGAGTGCCGCATGGACAGAGAATGAAGATGTGTGCTTCTCCACGACAGAGGAGCGATGGGATATCCCCCGCACCGGATTGTCGCTTCCCGGACGCCATAATCTCTACAATTCGATGGCAGCCGGACTCATAGCATCGGTCATGAAAGTCTCTCCGGACTCCATCCGTAGGTCGCTTTCCGATTTTAAGGCGGTGGAGCATCGTCTGGAATACGTGGCAACGGTTGACGGTGTGCGCTACGTGAATGACTCGAAAGCCACCAATGTCGACTCCACATGGTATGCTCTTGAAAGCATGACGACGCCTACCGTGCTTATACTTGGAGGAAAGGACAAGGGAAATGACTACAGCCAGATTGAGGATTTCGTCAAGGATAAGGTGAAGACGATAGTCTGCATGGGGCTTCACAATGAGAAACTGTTGGATTTCTTTACAGGGAAAGTGCCCGTTATAGCCGATACCCACAGCCTTGCCGACGCATTGGCTGCATGCCGTGAGTATGCCGTAGCCGGCGACACGGTTCTCTTGTCGCCCTGTTGCGCCAGCTTCGACCTATTCAAGAGCTATGAGGATCGTGGCGACAGATTCAAGGCGGCGGTAAAGGCTATGGTTTGACATATCAGATTACGAACTCTTCTCAAAAAAACAGACATAATGGAGACATCAAAAAATATTTCCGGACAGGGAATAAAGATAAAGGAGAGTCTTGACGGTGTAGCGGTGGGGCAGTCGTCAAGGACGCGTGCCGCGACGGTGCAGGCATCGGAAAGACCAAAGCCCGACACCTACATCTGGGGTATATATATAATGTTGCTGATGATATCGGTCATAGAACTGTTCTCGGCATCCAGTGCGGAGGTCTCGGGCACCAACGTGTATATGCCACTCATACGCCATGGCATATTCCTCGTGCTCGGATTGGGACTTGTGCTGGTATTGCAGAATATCCATTATGGTTATTATAGCCGATTCGCATGGTTTCTTGCGTTGATTTCGTTTTTCCTATTGTTGATTTCCAATTTCATAGGTATTGAGATCAACGGAGCGCAACGCGCCATAAATGTCGCAGGTTTTACGATTCAGCCGGCAGAGATAGTCAAGCTGACCGTAGTGGTGCTTCTTGCCACGATACTCGGACGCCATCAGCAGCCACGAGGCGTTTCAAACCAAGGAATGATAGAGGCGGCTATTGTGGTGGTTGTGTTTGGCGGTTGTCTGTGGAAGAATGGTCTGACCAACACTATACTGTTGTTTGGTGTCAGCCTATCTATGTTTCTTATCGGTGGCATGAAATGGAAAAAATTCGCCATGATTGTCGGCATATATATCCTTTGTGGTGGGGTGCTTTACGTAATGAAGTATCAGAATGACAAGGGTAGTGAGTTTGATACTATTGGGAAGACTGAGATTGTCTCTTCCAACGACCGATCAAAAACACATATAGGGCGTGTGGGACGTTTTATTGCCGGGGTTCATCCGAATGATCCTATCGACGACTATAACCGTCAGGTGGTCTTTGCAAAGATATCGCAGGCAAACGGCGGTATATTCGGTCAGGGTCCGGGCAACAGTCGTGAGAGTTCGCGTCTGCCGCTTGCCTTCTCTGACTATATCTATTCCATCATAGTGGAAGATACTGGTCTTGTGGGGGGGATCATACTGCTGGTCATCTATCTCTTCCTATTGGCGCGGGCAGGACGGATAGCCTATAAATGTTCGCGAGCCTTTCCGGCGTTCCTCATCATGGGGTGTGCGGTGCTGATAGTGTTCCAGGCTTTGGTCCACATGGCGATTGTCACCGGACTGTTTCCGGTGAGTGGTCAGCCGCTCCCGTTGATATCGAAAGGGGGTACGTCTGTGCTTGTCATGTCGGCAGCAATAGGCATCATGTTGTCGGTAAGCCGTTTTGCCGTGACAAGCGGAAATAAAAATGCAATCAAGCAGGAACTTGACGAACTGCCGGAAGATATGCAGGCCGCCAATTTCTCGGGACAAATAAATGAAGCAACAAAATGAAAGAGAATAATACAGCCACGTCATGCAGTGACCGCCGTCCGAGAGTCGTGATAAGCGGAGGTGGCACCGGAGGTCATATATTCCCGGCATTGTCTATAGCCGATGCCTTGCGCCGGCGTCTGAACGCGGATATAATCTTTGTGGGGGCTGAAGACCGCATGGAGATGACCCGTGTGCCTGATGCGGGCTATCGTATCATAGGATTGCCCGTGGCGGGTTTTGACCGCAAGCATCTTCTGCGTAACATTTCAGTGTTGAAGAAACTCTGCCGGAGTATGCGTATGGCGAAGAAGGTCATAAAGGATTTCAATCCTGACATAGCGATAGGAGTGGGGGGATATGCCTCAGGACCCACGCTTAAGGCGGCGCAGAAGGCGGGTATACCTACTCTTATCCAGGAGCAGAACTCATACGCGGGCGTTACCAATAAACTTCTGGGAAAGAAGGCGGGGAAAATCTGCGTGGCATACGATGGTATGGAACGCTTCTTCCCGGCAGACCATATAGTTAAGACCGGGAATCCCATAAGGAAAACTCTTCTCAATGGCAAGAAGGATACGAAAGAGGCGAGGAAATCCTTCGGATTGGATCCTGATAAGACAACACTCCTCGTGGTGGGTGGAAGCCTTGGCGCGCTCACCATCAACGAGAGCCTGGAGAAGGGTGTAAAGAGGTTGTCGGATAGTGGCATACAGGTGATATGGCAGACCGGAAAGAACTTCGGCACACGTGGACAGGAAGCAGCACGTGGACTTAAGGGGGTAGTGGTGACCCCATTTATCACTGATATGTCGAGTGCATATAAGGCTGCGGATCTTGTCATAGGAAGGGCAGGCGCCGGCTCCATCAGTGAGCTTCAGGTGCTTGGCAAGCCGGTAATTCTTGTGCCGTCGCCCAACGTGGCAGAAGACCATCAGACCCACAATGCGCGCGCACTCTCCGACCGTGGCGCAGCCGTGCTTATAAAAGACAGTGAGGCGCGTGATTTGCTTGTAGACAAGTCTATTGAATTGATAAAAGATAAGGATGCGCTCGCCTCCATGTCGGCAGAAATATCAAAAATGGCACTTCATGACAGCGATGACCATATCGTGGATGAAGTGTGCAGACTTTTAAATTGCAAATAGATATGATGACAAATATATCGACATCTGACTCTCCGTTCCGTAATCTCTATTTTGTGGGAGCCGGAGGTATAGGGATGGCTAACCTTGAGAGATATTTCCTGAGTCTGGGTCATGATGTGGCGGGCTATGACCGTAGCCGTTCCGCATTGACCACTGCTCTTGAGAAAGAGGGGGTGATCATGACCTATATTGATTTGGAGGAAGAGATTCCGGAAACCTTCCGTAATAGGGAGGATACGCTGGTAGTGTATACTCCGGCAGTGCCTTCAGACAGTCGGATTCTCAGCTGGTTTCGTAATAATGGCTTTGAAGTGATAAAGCGTGCGGCATTACTCGGGAAGATCACCCGCAGCACGAAGGCAATCTGCATTTCGGGTTCGCACGGCAAGACCACGACCTGCTCGATGACCGCCAACATATTGAGAGGCTCGTCGGTGGGATGCAATGCCTTCTTGGGCGGTATCCTGCGAAATATCGACAGCAACCTTGTGCTTTGTGAAGGTTCGGAATGGTCGGTCATAGAGGCTGATGAATATGACAGGTCATTTCATCAGTTGAGTCCGGAGATCGCGGTAGTGACATCGACCGATCCTGACCATCTTGACATATATGGGGATGAGGCGGGCTATCTTGAAGGGTTTGCACGTTTTACAGAGCTGATCCGTGATGGAGGTCTGCTTCTGCTTCACACAGGACTAAAGTTGAAGCCACGCGTATCTTCCGGAGTAAGGGTTGAGACGTATAGCGGCGGCAGTGATGGCGACTGGCATGCAGAGGATATCATGTATGGCGACGGACGCCTGAGCTTCACTCTTGTCGGTCCCTCCGTAAGGATAGAGGAAATAGAACTTGGAGTGCCGGTGGAGATTAATATCGACAATGCAGTTGCGGCAGCAGCGGCATCGTTGCATTCCGGAGCCACACCTGAAGAGGTCAGGGAGGGTCTCCGCACATTCCGGGGAGCAAAGAGAAGATTTGAGATCATCCTCGACGGCAGGGACGGCGGTCCGGTGCTTCTTGATGACTATGCCCATAGTCCAAACGAAGTCAAGGCATCGATACGCTCGGTAAAACGTCTTTATCACGGTCGGAAGGTCAGCGTGATTTTCCAGCCGCATCTCTACACCCGCACCCGTGATTTCGCTCCGGAATTTGCCGAGGCACTCTCGGAAGCGGATGAAGTGATCATGCCAGAGATATATCCGGCACGCGAGGAAGCGATACCGGGAGTTGACTCCATGTTGATACTCAATGCTGTCACATCCGCAGATAAATGTTATTGTGAGCGAAAATATTTGCTAAATAAGATAAAAAATAGTAATTTTGACATCTTGATGACATTAGGAGCCGCCGACATCGACCGGTTGCTCCCCGAGATTAAAGCAATACTAAAGGGTGAAAACCCTACATAGATATCTGCATAGCTATGGGTAGGACTATTCTTAAATGGATGATACTCAGCTCTCTGTTTTGCTATATCACGTTTGTGACGATATGGGCACACGGAGAGTCGGAGCGTCATACCTGTAATGGAATAGAGGTAGCCATAACGAGGGCGGGGAGTGCCGACACAATTACGCGTAACGGTGTATTGTATGAATTATCAAGATATCCGAGAAAAATAATTGGATGTCCTGTTAAAGATATCAATACTTTGGAGGTTAAGAATTATCTTGGCAGATTTTCCAATTTTGAGGAGGTCAATTGTGTATTGCGCACAGATGGAATCCTCTGCGTGACTGTTACGCCGATGATTCCGGCACTGCGGGTGTTTGATGGAGGAAAGAGTTACTACATCAATAAGGATGGTAAGCGAATAGAAGCGAAAGCCAACTTCTTTGTTGATGTCCCGATAGTGAGCGGAAATTTCACGGACCGCTTCAGACCACACGATCTATTGTCGGTAGTCAAGTTCATCACTTCCGATCCGATACTCAATAAGCTTGTGGGAATGATAGAGGCAGATGATGCGGACAATATCATCTTGATTCCACGGATCCACGGGCATGTGATAAATTTGGGTGATACTACTCGGCTTCCGGAGAAGCGCAGAGCTTTACTCGCGATGTATCGTAAGGTTATGCCCTATAAAGGGTGGGAGGCGTATGATACAATTTCGCTTAAATTTGAAGGTCAGGTGGTAGCGACACGCAGAGACAAGAGCAGATTGAACCATGGTGAGGACAATGGCGATGATATCGCGCTTGAGGAGGCGACATTGCCGCAGTTGCAATAGCCAATATTCATGGAGAGACTGAACAAGACTGCGGAAAATTGGTTAATAATAGAGAACAATAACACGCGATGAGTGAAAGATATATAGCAGCTGTGGAGATAAGCAGCTCGAAAATAATAGCATCAATAGGCAAAACGTCGGTTGAGGGTCAGCTGGAAGTGGTCGCCATGGAAGAGGAGAGCACCTTGGACGTGGTGAAGTATGGTATTATACAGAATCCGGAAGAGACTTCAATCAGGGTTTCACGCCTATTGAGCAGGCTTGAAAACCGACCTGAAGTTTCACCTCGCAAGATAAAGAGCGTATTTGTAGGATTGTCCGGTCGTTCGCTCAAAAGTATCACAACAGAAGTGTCGCTCAATCTTCCGGAAGACACGGAGATAACCGAAGACCTCATACGTCGGCTTCGGGAAGATGCCAAGCGTAAGGCAATCGACAACACGCTTGAGGTGATAGATGCTGTGCCACGTATCTATACAGTGGGTAAAACAGAGACACATTCTCCTAAGGGAGCCATAGGCAATTATATAGAGGCAACGTATGATCTGATAGTATGTCGTCCGGAACTGAAACGAAATCTGACCCGGACTATACCCGATAAGCTTGGAATAAAAATAGAGGGTTTCGTTGTCACTGCCCTTGCCACTGGTCATCTGATACTGACCCCTGATGAGAAACGCCTGGGCTGTATGCTTGTTGACATGGGCGCAGAGACCACTACAGTCTCCATATATAAGAAAGGCGGTTTGCGTTATTTCGCAACGCTTCCTTTTGGCGGACGTAACATCACCAGAGATATCACTTCGCTTAACGTATTGGAAGAGAAAGCCGAACAGATCAAGCAGACCTATGGTAATGCCATGGGTGCCGATATCATTTCACCCTCAAATATCAACGGAATCAAACAATCGGATATCAATAATCTTGTTGTGGCGCGTTCGGAAGAGATTGTTGCCAACATAATGGAGCAGATTGAATATGCCGATCTTAAGGAGACGGATCTTCCGGGAGGGATAATATGCATAGGAGGCAGTGCGCGTCTTCAAGGTATGCTTGATCTTCTGGAGCAGCAGAGCGGACTTCCCGTCCGTCGTGGTCAGATGCCCGGTTATGTACATGTGGATGAATCACTCTACACGAGCAAGAACATGCTTCAGGTTGTCAGTGTGCTTTATGCCGGTGCCACCCTCAGCAAGCAGGAATGTCTTGAGATGCCTGTCATAGAGGAGGTGCCGTCTGCCGGAGAAGTTCCAGTGGTAGAGGAACCGATAGTCCGAGGACGAGAAGTGAAGAAGAAAAGGACCAACCGTTTTATGGAAGGTATTGCGCGCCGTATAGGCAGTATATTCAGCGGTCCGGAAGATGATTCCGAATTAATGGAGTGATCGGACTGATATAAGTTCCCTAAAAAGTTTTTTCAATAGAAAAACAATCTCTTACCTCAATTAAATTAAGAATCCTATATGTCAAACGACGACGAAATATATAATTTTGCGGACGATGCGCGGTTTGATGAAGACCCCAACGCCTCCATCATAAAGGTGATCGGAGTTGGCGGCGGTGGAAGCAACGCTGTCAATTACATGTATGGTCAGAACATTCCGAATGTAAACTTTGTGGTGTGTAACACCGACAAGCAGCATCTGAATGAGATGGCGATACCGACTAAGCTATTGCTTGGCTGGGAGGTGACTCACGGCCGAGGAGCAGGAAATAATCCGGATGTCGGGAGGAAATGTGCTGAAGAGAGCAGCGAGGAGATAAAGAAGTTGTTTCAGGACGGCACGGAGATGGTGTTCATCACAGCCGGTATGGGAGGCGGCACGGGCACGGGAGCCGCGCCGGTGGTGGCACGTCTTGCCAAAGAGGCGGATATGCTGACTATCGGTATCGTCACGGTGCCGTTCATGTTTGAAGGGGAGAAGAAGATTCTGAAGGCACTTGACGGTGCCAATGAGATGCGCCAGCACGTGGATGCTCTGCTCGTGATCAACAATGAGAATCTTATAGAACTGTATAAAGACTATAATTTCTTCAATGCATTCCAGAAAGCGGATGACACTCTTGCCAATGCCGCACGAAGCATCTCCGACATCATATCAGAGCGATGCTACATCAACGTTGACTTCCAGGACGTGAAGACCACGCTGAAGGACAGTGGCACCGCCATAATCTCCACTGCCTACGGAGAAGGGGAGCACCGTATCTCGGACGCAATACACAATGCCCTCCATTCACCCTTGCTTAAGGCTCATGATATCAACACGTCGAAGCGTCTTCTTTTCAAATTCACCTGCTCGAGGGATTCGGAGAATCCGTTGCGAGCCGAAGAGATTGCGGAGATCACGCAGTTCACGTCAAAATTGCCATCAAGTATAGATGTGAAGTGGGGTATCGGCGACAATCCGGAACTTGGTGACAAGGTTAAGATCACCGTGCTTGCCTCCGGCTTCGACGTCACCCTGCGTGAGTCGGAGCAGACTCAACGAGGTGGCGACGACAAGGGTAAGGGTCCTATCGTGTTTGAGGCAAGTCGAGACCATGAGGAGGAGAAGCTGAAGAAGGAGGAGTCGACAGAGCGTATCGCAGATTTCTATGGTTCGGACAAGGTCATAAAGCAGAGACGCACTGCAGCGCGTATGAAATATGCCGTGTTGAAGCCGTCGCAGTTTGACAATCATGAAATCATAGCCATGATAGAGAGCGTGCCGACGTTCAACCGAGATCCACGCTTTAACGATGAACTTCAGCGTCTCACTGAGGGGCGTCGGGAGTATGGTTCCTCCGAACGAAAGGAGAAAGGGGGCGAGACGATATCATTCGGTGATTTTTCCTAACCCGTACATAGCATCTCCCGACAAAGGGGAATGCATACACTAAGAAAAAGAAATAACATCAAGACATAACGAGCGGGAAAGCGACAGCGACCCGGTTAACAAACAAGAAGTCAAAATAAAACAATGGAAACCAAATTCCAGATGGTTGCAAAGACCTTTCAGGGTCTTGAAGAGGTGCTCCGTGATGAACTCATAGACTTAGGGGCCGAGAACGTAGAAATCGGTCTTAGGATGGTTACATTCGAGGGAGACAACGAGTTGATGTATCGTGCGAATCTATGCTGCCGCACAGCTTTGAGGATTCTCAAGCCGATAGTGAAGTTTACTGCGGATTCCACTGATGAACTCTACGACAAGGTGCGTGATCTTGACTGGGAGCAGTTCATGACCGTAGATTCCACTTTTGCCATAGACTCTACAGTGAACAGCGCGGAATTCACTCATTCCAAGTTCGTGACATATAGGGTGAAGGATGGCATTGCAGATCATTTCAATGATAAGTATAACCGTCGTCCGTCGATACGGTTGACGGGTGCTGATGTGCAGCTCAATGTCCACATATCCGATAATCGGGTCACAATATCACTTGATTCGAGCGGAGAGCCTCTCTCCAAGCGTGGATATCGTGTGGAGCAGACAGAGGCTCCTATCAATGAGGTGCTTGCCGCCGGCATAATAATGAAGACCGGATGGAGAGGCGACTCCGATTTTGTTGACCCGATGTGTGGTTCCGGCACATTCCTCGTGGAGGCGGCACTCATAGCTGCCAATATCAATCCCGGCATCTATAGAGATAAATTTGCGTTTGAGAAATGGCCGGATTTCAACCAGGAGCTTTTTGAGGAGATATACAACGATGACTCTGCCGAACGTGAGTTTGCCTATAAGATTTATGGCGGCGACATATCGCCGGAGGCTATTGCCATAGCGCGTAAGAATATAAAGTCGGCAGGCGTAGACAATATGGTTGAACTTCAGTGCAAATCTGTGACGGATTGGACTGACAATGCTCCGGAAGGTGTGTTGGTGACAAATCCTCCCTACGGAGAGCGTCTTCGTCCGGAGAATATCAATATGCTCTACAGAAGCATAGGCACCACTCTAAAGACGTATTTCAAGGGCTGGCATGCATGGATTATCGGATATAAGGAGGAGCAGTTTACGGAAATCGGTCTGAAGCCGTCGGTGAAGATTCCTCTTCATAATGGCAGTCTGGAATGTACTCTTCGTGAATACGTGATGTTTGACGGTAAATATTCAGAGTTCCGTTCCGAAGGAGGCAGCATAAGCAATCCCGATGCAAGAAAGGAACAGGGACCGAAGAAGGTGCGTCATATATCTGATGATGACTGGGAGCGTCAGGCCCGTAAATTCAATAGCGGTAAAGGGATGGCAGATGATCGTAAAAAGAAGAAGCCATTCAACCGAGATGATAAGAAACGCAGTTTCGACAGGGATTTCGACAGAGGCTTCAACAATGCTTCCCGCAACCGTTATGACAGGGAGGATGATGAGGATTTCGACAACTTCCGTCCGATGAGGGATGATAATCCGCGTGGTGGACGTCCTTCGTTTGATAATAACCGAGGTGGCGACCGTAAGTTTGACCGAGGCGGCGACCGTAAGTTTGACCGGGGTGGTGACCGTAAGTTTGACCGGGGTGGTGACCGTAAGTCTGACCGGGGTGGTGACCGTAAGTTTGACCGAGGTGGCGACCGCAAGTTTGACCGAGGAGGCGACCGTAAGTTTGACCGAGGCGGCGACCGCGATCGTCAACCGGAGAAAAAAGGGTATAATCCTGCCAATTCAAGAGGTCCGCGACTTCCGGAATCATCAGCGACAGTCATAAATCCGGTCCACATGCGCCAGCGCAAAGGGTGGAAGAAGAATGAGGAAGATGATTGAAAAAGGAAAAAATTAGATAAGTGAGTACTCAATATAGAGGAATAGGAAAGACAGGACTCGTGATTGCTGCCATGGTGATGCTTGCCATGACAGCAATCACATTCATGTTGCGCCCATCCGAACGAATAACCGGAGAGCTTGGTATATGCCTTCCGTCGCCCAACACCTGGAATATTCCCCCCATCTCATCGTGGATGATCAATACGGTGCTTCTGGGCGCGATAGCGGCAGGCGGATTCTTCCTTAACAGGACGCATAACTTCATACGCTCGACACAACCGGTGCTCCCGGCAATGTTCCTTGTGCTTGCTGGCTCAAATCCGTGGCTTAACTACTATCTTTCCTCGTCTACGCTGATCTGTGTGGTCAATCTGTTGGCATTGTCGATACTTTTTGGAGAGTACAAGTCGCATAATGCCACTCAGGCGATGTTTGCCATAGGCACATTCTTTTCCGTTGGGTCAATGTTTCAGTATGCGTTCCTGCCTATGACGGTTGCCTATATCGTGGGTGCCATAATGATGAAGGCATTCCGCATAAAGGAATTCCTGGCATTATGTATGGGACTTGTCGCGCCTTATTGGGTAGGTGTCGGACTTGGTCTGATACATCCGGATTGGTTTACCGTGCCGGAGTTCACAAATCTGTTCAGCGACTTTGCGAAGGCGTCTGAGATAGTGGTGCTTGCTGTCAGCGTCGGGGTTGCAATCTTCTGTGGAGCCCTTCTTGCCCTTAACAACAGCATAAAGCTTTATGCCGGCAATTCGCGTGTCAATGCGCTAAATATGACGATAACGATACTCGGGGTAGTGTGTGTGGTGTGTATATTTGTGGATTTCTCAAATATGCTCGCATATCTTGGCACTCTGTATTTCACTGTGTCGGTGCAGGTAGCTAACCTGTGTGCACTCTGGCGCATGCGTAGGGAATGGATAGCAGTGGCAGTTCCGGCATTTGTGTATGTCATATTTTTCATATTGATGATAGTCAACGGGGGTAGTCCGGGATAAACAATAAAAAGAGACTCTTAATGGATCAAAAAATAAGGATAATAGCGGATGATAAGATTCCATTTTTGAGAGGACGAATGGAATCGGTTGCAGACGTCAGTTATGTTTCACCTGATGCCATCACCCGTGAAATGGTGAAGAATGCAGATGCCCTGATAGTGCGCACCCGCACACGTTGCGGAGCAGAGCTTCTTCAGGGCTCGTCGGTGGGTCTTGTTGCCACCGCTACCATAGGCATGGATCACATAGACCTCGGCTGGTGTCGCGATAATGGCATCGCAGTCAGGAATGCCGCCAGATGCAATGCTCCCGGTGTGGCTCAATACGTATGGTCGGTGTTGCTACGTAACGGCTTTGACCCCAGGAAAGACACTCTCGGAGTGGTGGGTTATGGCAACATCGGCAGTATAGTGGCGGATTGGGGCAACCGGTTGGGATGCCGTGTGCTTGTGTGTGATCCGCCGCGTAAACGTGCGGGCTATTCAGATGTGCGTTATCTCAGCCTGTCGCAGGTCCTGAATGAGGCGGATGCCGTCACTTTCCATACCCCGTTGACCAGAGACTGTGAGGATGCCACTTTCCATCTCGTGGGAAGACGTGAGCTTGACATGCTCAAGAGAGGCGCAATCGTGATAAATGCAGCCCGTGGGGAGGTGGTTGACAATGCGGCATGGAAATTACATCTGAAAGAGGGTAAGACCAAGGCAATAATCGACACTTGGGAGTGGGAGCCAAACATCGATTTGGAATTAATGCGTCTTGCCACAGTTGCCACTCCGCATATAGCCGGATATTCGCTTGAAGGTAAACAACGTGCCACTCGTATGGCAATAGAGGCAGTGGAGGAGTATTTCGGAGTGGAATGTGACAAATCGGGATTGGAGGGTGCGTATTCGGGTGGCGACGGCATAAGCATGGAGCGGATATGTGCATCATATAATCCGTTTGTGGATACAGACAACCTGCGTCGCACTCCGGATGATTTCGAGGGCTTGCGCGGCAGATACGACTATCGCAGGGAGCCATAATGGGATAATGCGTTACCATAGAGGAATAATATTTTAGAGGATATCGTTTTGGCAAAAGATAAGAAATATTATGTGATATTCAAGGGGCATAATCCGGGAGTCTATGACGACTGGGGAGATGCCCGCGACCAGGTGGAGGGATATCCTAATCCGGTGTATAAGGGTTATGGGAGTGCGGCGGAAGCGGCGGAAGCCTATCGTAGGTATTCAAAAAAGGAGGATGCCGGCGACCTCGGCAGATTCCTTGCCGGGGCAAGCAGCCGTGCGCTCCCCAAGCCGGGACAGCCCGACTACATGACTAACCCGGAAGTGGATCTTGATGCCTGGGCGGTAGACGCGTCTTGCCTCGGCAATCCGGGAAAGATGGAATATCAGGGTGTGGAGCTTATGACCGGGCGCACTCTGTTCAGGATAGGTCCTTTTGAGGATGCCACCAACAATATCGGGGAGTTTCTTGCAATCGTACATGCCATGGCATTGATGACGAAGGAGGGACGTTTTCACAATATCTATTCTGATTCTGTGTCGGGTATGGCGTGGGTTAGAAACGGTAAGATAAAGACTCAGCTGAAGACCACCCCCCGCAATGGAAAGGTGTTTGAACTGATGGCACGTGCCGTCACATGGCTCCACACGCATCAATTCCCATGCAAGGTGCTGAAATGGCAGACCGACAGATGGGGTGAGATTCCGGCGGATTTCGGAAGGAAGTAGGGATGGATAGGCTAAAAACGGAAATACGCGAGTCATTTCTATCGGCAGGTGCCGTGGCGGTAGGCTTCGCCCGTTCCGAGCCGGTGAGCGAGGAGGAGAGCGCGAGATATTCAAAATGGATAGAGGAGGGGAAACATGCCGGGATGGAATATATGCGGCGTCATGTTGAGCTTAAACTTGATCCGCGGAATGTGCTTGAGAATGCCGCTACGGTGATAAGCCTTGCATTCAGTTATGCGCCCGAGAGATTCCGGGATGATAGCCTTCCTGTGGTGGCAAGCTATGCCTACGGAGAGGACTATCACGACGTGATAAGACGGCGTCTTTCTCCGCCAGTGGAGCGTCTGCGCAATACGTATGGAGGGGAATGGAGGATATGTGTCGATAGTGCGCCGTTGGCTGAACGGTATTGGGCGTTGCGTAGCGGAATCGGGAGATTGGGCAGAAATGGCTCTGTAATCGTTGATAATTTTGGCAGCTATATTTTCCTTGCCGAAGTGATGACGACGCTTCCTGTGGCTCCGGATGAGCCGACAGAGGCTTTGTGTGCAGGTTGTGGAGCTTGTGTCAGCAGTTGTCCGGTAAAGGCATTGGATGCCGACGGGAGTGTGGATTCAAGAAGATGTCTGAATTATCTCACAATTGAACACCGTGGGGATTGGGCAGGGGATGCTCTCGAAGTGATGCGCAGTGATGCCGGCAAGCATACTCTCTACGGGTGTGACGTCTGCCAGAGGGTGTGTCCGCATAACGTTGGAATCAAGCCTACGGGTATGGAGGAATTTCGTGCCAAAGATGGTATCATGTCGCTTCGTGCGGAGGATGTCGCTGCAATGACACAGGCTGATTTCTCAGCATTTTTCAGGGGATCGGCTATGAAGAGGGCAAAACTTGACGGAATGAGGAGGAATGCGCTGAACGTGCTGAACCGCGAATGATTCGGCTTAGGTCATTCCGATACGTTCATAAGAGCCTCTTCCGCTGCTCCGGCATCCGATATGCCCGCTTCAGCGGCTTTCTCATACCAGTATGCGGCAGGCGGTATGGAATCAGGTATCGCATCGGGGAATATGTCGGCAAGTTCGGCAATTATGAATTGTGCAGCCGGATTACCTGCCAATGCCGCTTTAAGGAAATATGAGGTTGACAGCTGATGGTTGTAGCTTACTCCACGCCCTTTTGAATAAGCATCGCCTAATAGGGCAAGGGCATGAGGGTTTCCTGTGTGTGCGACATTCTCAAACAACCTTACGGCAGTCACTGGCGCGTTACGGGTATAATACTTCAATCCGAGGGACAATGCAGAATCGGGCGGCAGTGTCACCCACTTGCGTCCCATCATTTCAGAGATCTTTATGTCAGCATCCGCTATGCCGTGTAAGGCAGCATCGGAATATAGCTCAAGGGCTTTAATAGTGTCGGGAGATGATGTGAGACCAATGCGCAGCATGTCGGCAAGAAGGGATTGCGCCGGAGGCACACCTGCCGCAGATGCAGCAGAGAGCCATTTGAAAGCCTTTTGATAGTCACGTTCCACCTCTTTCCCCTCGAAATATAGGTAGCCGAGATTATTGGCAGCCGACATATCGCCACCATCCGCAGCTTTTGACAGCCAGAATAGGGCAGAGTCGACATTCCTGTTGACAAACTCTCCCTTAAAATACCTGAACCCAAGATAATTCTGAGCACGGAGATACCCTTTCTGTGCAGCCATACGATATAGGGCGGTGGAGCGTGCGGAATCCACCGGAATTGTGTCGTAGCCAATGTCGTGCATGTATGCGAGGTCATACATTGCCTTTGGGTCGCCGGCAGCCGCCTTCTCGGCTATACGGCACACGGCAGTGTGCCTGTCGTCGGCTCCGTGTGTTGCGGATAGGGCGACAGACATCATCGACACAAGGACTATTGGCATCAATCTGCGCATAATGAGGTATTATTTCGGCGACATTGTGATTATCGGCACAAGCATCTCCTGAAGCGATATCCCGCCATGCTGGAATGTGCCGGTATAATATTGCACGTAATAATTGTAGTTGTTGGGATAGGAGAAGAAGTCTTCGTTGAGTGCGTAGATATACGTGCTGGAGATGTTGGGGGATGGTAGACCGAACTTCTTTGGATCCGCCATCTCATACACCTGCTTGGGATTGTAGTTGAGATTCTTCCCTACCTTGTATCGCAGATTGGTGTTGGTGTTGCGGTCGCCGACCACCTTTATCGGATTGTCCACACGGATTGTGCCGTGGTCGGTGGTCAGTATGACCTTGTAACCGAGCTCGGCGATGCGCCGGAATATGTCGAGCGAAGAGGAATGTCGGAACCATGATTCCGTGAGCGAGCGGTAGGCTGCATCGGAATTTGCAAGCTCGCGGATCATCTTCGACTCGGTTCTGGCGTGGGATAGCATGTCGATAAAGTTGAGTACCACCACGTTGAGCGGCACGTCTTTTATCTGGTTAATCTTGTTGAGGAATTTCTCTCCGGCAGATGAGTCGTTGAGCTTATTGTAGGAGAATTTCTCCTTCCTGCGGAATCTTTCAAGCTGGGTGCGTATAAGTTCGCTCTCATGGATATTGAGTCCTTCATCCTCATCCTCCTCCACCCACAGGTTGGGATACATCTCCTTAATCTTCAACGGCATTAACCCGGCAAATATGGCATTGCGGGCATATTGGGTGGACGTCGGTAGGATTGAGGAATATAGCTCCTCATCCATATCAAACCATTCGGATAGCAGCGGCATCACCACCTTCCATTGGTCAAGACGGAAATTATCGATTATGAACAGGCATACCTTCTCACCCTTGTCGAGGAGAGGGAAGACCTTGCGTTTGAATATCTCATGGCTCATCATAGGATGATCGTCAGACTGCAACCATCCCTGATATTCTCTCTTCACAAACTTGCAAAAATTGCTGTTGGCATCACGCTTCTGCATCAACAGCAACTGTGCAAGGGCAGTGTCGGTATCGGCAAGTTTCAGTTCCCAATACACGAGCTGACGGTACACTTCCATCCAATTCTCGATGGAATCCGCCATATTGATGAGAGAGGATATTTTCTGAAATTCCTGCTGATAGTCGGAAGAGGTCTGGGCGGCTACAAGTTCGTTGCTGTGAAGATTCTTCTTTATTGATAGCAGAATCTGGTTGGGATTAACCGGTTTGATGAGATAGTCGGCAATCTGGTTCCCGATAGCCTGGTTCATGAGGTTCTCCTCTTCAGATTTTGTGATCATGATTACCGGAATTTCGGGATGAGTCTGATTAATTTTGGAGAGGGTCTCAAGCCCGGAGAGCCCGGGCATATTCTCGTCAAGCAGAATCAGGTCAAACCTCTCGTGCATCAGCATGTCGAGCGCGTCCCGTCCGTTAGAGGCGGTGGCTACGTCATATCCTTTTGCTTTAAGAAACATTATATGCGGCTTCAGCAGATCGATTTCATCGTCAGCCCAGAGAATTTTATCCATAATTACATTCAGTTTTTCGTGTTGTATGAGAAATTTAAAAGTCTTCCTGCGGATCATCCTCTTCCTGCGGATTTTCATCCTCTTGCAGTAGGGTCTCATCCTGCGGGTCGTCGTTTTGGGGGAGTATATCCTCTTCCGCCTTTAAGGCATCGTTGTTCTCGCGTGAGCGGAAGTATTCTTCGAAAGAACGTCCTTCACGGAGCAGAAGTTCAAAATTCGGTTTGGAGATCATGACGGGTCGCACCTCCTCGGGGAGCCGGAATCCGGATTTTGCCATCACGCTCCGGTAGTGCTCGAGAGCGGCGAGGTTCTTGAATCCTTTCACCACAATCAGACCTATGTCGGAGAACCGCATCGGTTCGAGATCAAAGTCTTTCACCACGAAAGATGAGAAATTGAAACGCGCCACGTCATACAGCAGTTGATTTGCGTTAACGGAGTCGGTGGGGAATGCAAGCACAAGATAGTGCGGATCGTCAGGATTGAAATCAAAATTGGCAGGCGTGCCGTTTTCTCCAAGTTCAGAGCCGGGGTCGGAGAGTCTTGTCTCCCAGAGCATACCTCTTGAATTTGACAATCCGGCATGAGGCTTGCGTCCTTCGTTCAGCCCCTTCAATATGCCTGACGCCATATCCGTCATGTCGGTGTCCGGCCATTTCTGAAGGAGTTCCGTAAGGCGGTCCTTGAATTTGGTGTTGTCACCCTCCGTTAGATATGACAGCGCGTCGATGAACACGAATTTGGGCAGGATAGGGGATAAGGGATAGTCTTTCTCCATTCTTGCGGTCATCTCGTGCACTTCACTGTTGTCGTTGTCAAGATAAGCCTTGTATGCTGAGCTGTACATCTCCTCCTGAATGTCGTGCATACGCCGCAAGTTGTCGAAATAATCCGGATTACGCATCGCTTGTCCGTAAGGGCTATCCGGAAAATCCTCCAATATCTTTCTTCTCCAGGATTCGGCGAGACTTTGGTTATTCTCCCTGACAGCCATAAGATACATATTGTAGTAAACGTCAAGACGATAGATATTGTCGGGATAACGGCTGTCAAGCCTCTCAAATTCCTTTCGTGCGGCATTGAAATCTTCAAGTTTATCCTTCAGTATCACCCCCATGTTGTATAATCCCTCCATCACTATGTCGTTGGCGTTCTGTATCTCTTCCGGAGAGGATGGGATCTGTTTCAGATAATACTCCACATTGTGAGGGTCGTCAGCTTTGAGCTGATCGTTGTCGGATTCTGCACCGATAGAATCGGTTGGCAAAGATGAAAGGTCGTCTGATAGCTCCTCATCAGGTTTTGTCTCCTCGTCGTCGAAAGAGAAACTTGCCTTGTTGCGTCGCCGCCAGTTGTCTTCAAGTTTACGTGCGCCCCATCTTCTCTGGAACTCGGTTTTTCCGGCATTCTTGGTCATGTTGTTGTAGAAATACCATGATTTGTCGGTGTTCATGGAGATATTGGGTGTGGCAGGGGCTTTATTGTCAATGGGATTGTTGTTACCCTCCTGTTGCGCGAGATACTCCTCTCGCTGGGCATTCTCCTTCTCCTCCTTCTCCCTCTTTATCAGTTCGTCGATTATTCTCTGACATACCGCCACCTGCTCGTCGTGGGTCATTGCGGCGAGAGTGAGCAGGGAATCCTGCAGATGCACGTTGCCGGAATATACGGCAAGTTCGTCAAGCACATCGCTTCTCAGGGCGAGGGTTTTCCGGTCGGGAAAGTTATCGGGTATCAGAGGTAGGGCTTCCGAATAGCATGGCTGTGCTTTCTCATATTCTCTTTCATCGAAGTATATTCCGCCGAGGGCAATCTGGGCGAGAGCCTTGTCTATTCCGTTGCGCGTGGATTTCTCTACGGCAGTGATGTAGTTCTTCTTTGCCTCTGTTGTGTCCTTGCGTGAGAGATACAGGTTGCCTATGGCATAATAAATCTGGTCGAGATACTCCTTGTTGCGTTCGTATCTTGCCATTGCACGTAGAGAATTTACTTCACCGCGTATGTTGTTGCCGGAATATACCTCACTCTGCTTTATTCGGGCATTGAACTTTGTGCGGTGGGGAGTGGCGGCACCGGCGCCGGCTTTCTTGAAAGCTTCGTAAGCCTGGGGTCGTCTGTCGAGCGCGGCATATATCTGCCCGAGCAGAAACCAGAGCCTGTTTTTTTGTGCTCCGGAAGCCGACATGGCTGCCTCACGCAGACAAGGGACTGCCTCCTCATATCGGTCGGTGCGTATCAGATAGTCAGCCTTCACGAGATTATAGAGATGACGAAGCTGTTTGTTGGTAAGATCTTTCTCTTTTACGGGATGCAAGGCATTCTCCGCCTCGTAGGTCCAGTCGAGTGCGCAATAGCATCGTGCCTGCCAAAGCCTTGCCTCAGTCACAACGTCTGGCAGCCATGAGAAATGTTTGGCAGTGTATAGGAATGTGGTGGCGGCACCGAGAAAATCACCGTCAAGATATTGAGCCTTGCCAAGCATAAGCCAGGCGTTGTGGAGGAAAGGGTTAAATTCACCGCGTTCACGGAAAGCCTTCTCTTTGGGCGATGAGGAGCGTTTTCTGGGTTTCTTTGATATGGAGTGCAATTGTATTGCCTTCTGCATCTTCTCGATGGTGCGTTTGAAATCACCTGAAGGTTGTGGCATTTTGGAGTCGGCGCGAGCTTCAGCGGGATGGGTGAGGAGTAGGCGGGAATAGTCGTCCTCATATTTATCCTCCATCTCCTTTAGAGTCTCCTTATAATGTTCTGAGCCGTTGAAATAGACGTTATAACGAGTTGTGAACGCCTGCCAGTTGCGCGAAGCGGGAGTATTTTTCTTCGTGCTGCAAGACGGCAACATGCACACTATCACCGCCGCGGTCAGCAGACGACGGAAAAAAGAAGTATAACGGGATTTTACACAGAATGCACTCACAAACAATAAACGCAACCATAAAATTCTTATTGTTGTCAAATTGAGTTCATCCTCTACAAATGAGATCTGAAAACAGGATTACAGACTATAAAAACTGAGCCGGTACTGTGTGGGAAAGTACAGGCTCAGTTTATATGATGATTTATCAATCGTCAGATTACGGCATCTGTCATGGTGAATCCTTCAAGAGAACCTTCCTTCACCTGAATGCAGATGTAGGATATGTCCTCGTTATCAGATGCAGCAAGCTGACGTTTCACTTCCGGCGCCACGCGTAACCAATCGCCGGCTTTAAGTTGCACATTCTCACCATCGAGCGTCATCACGCCGCTCCCGGATAGGATGGCATATATCTCCTCATTCTGCTTATGGGAATGAACGAAAGGCACCTGTGCACCTGCGGGAAGGGAATTTACGGAAACTTCCGCACCGGTCAGACCAAGTGCGTCATGGAGTTCTACACGTGCGTCGGAGGGTAAGTTGATTTTTGAATAATTGCTCATGATTGTGTCTTGATTTGTAATTACTAAATTTTTCTGCCGCAAAATTATAATGACAAGAATTACTATGCAATAAGGTACAGAAATGTGGATTGGTTACGTCGAGGTTAGTAATGCTAATTATCAATCTTTTTTAATATTAATATTTTATGAATTTTAACATAGCGCAACTTGTGAGCTGCAAGTCGGATTAGGAGTATAGGATATTTATTATTATTTTTGTAGTCGGATATAAACCTTAAGCCAATATGACGAACCCTGTATTCATTAGAGACTTGACTTCACCGGAATGCCCGATACGCAATGTGCTTGCCCGCATTGCCGACAAATGGTCGTTGCTTGTGCTCTACACACTGTCGCAGCAAAACGATCCCATGCGCTTCAAGGCACTGCAGCGTGCCATTCCGGATATATCGCAGAAGATGCTCACGTCTACACTCCGGACGCTTGAACAGGATGGCTTCATCGTCAGAAAGGCATACGCAGAGGTCCCACCAAGAGTGGAGTATCAGTCTACGGAACGTGCAGCGTCATTGATGCCTCATCTGAATGCCCTTTTTGGTTGGGCTATAGACCACATGCAATCCATCCTCCGTGACCGGGAGGTATATACGGCGAAAGGTAATGAATCTTAAAAAAAATCTCCGTGGTCTCCGCTCTAGGTGGTTTAATTTAACGAGCGGTATCTGTGGAGGATTCAACTGCGGAGAGCTATTAGTTTTGCATTCGCAAAGAAAATACTATCTTTGTAGATACAAATA
>NZ_SRYB01000035.1:0-52027 GCF_004793975.1 Lepagella muris | reverse complement strand
AAACCTTAAACTATAAACTTTAAACCACTGAAGTGCAGCTTGCGAAACTTCAGTATATCATTTATCCGACGTGCGCTCAAGAAGCAGCACAGTCTTGTTGTCGCTATTCAGCAACGCAGCCTTATTCCCCTGGAGCTGTTTTGCCTTTGTAGCCTCCTCGATCGCCACGATGAGCTGGGTCTCATAATTCGGATCTGGACAAGCCATTCTCGTCATCGCTATCCCTTGGAACGATATGGAGTTGGCGGCATCCATGTCTGTCTCAAGGGTGCCGTTGATTATGTTGCAACCGGTGTTGCCATGCAACTTACCCTCATCCACGTCAATCACCAGCTTCATGTCAGGCACGTCGACAGGCTGACCGGAAATCTCCTTCACAGCCCACGTGCCGTTGAGAAACTGGAAGTTCTGATGCATCAGCTCCATCACAGGCTTGCGCTCCGAATCATACAGAGTGAGATAGAAATCATCTCCACTCAAATTGCACGTGTAATAACGCACCTCTCCGAGTGCCTGATTGATTTCGTAATCCGTGATACCCTCCATTCCGCATGCCATCATTGTCGACGCCATGGTCCCGAACGTAAGTGTGGAATCCGCAGGATTATACTGATAGGAGCCGTTGATTATATTGCATCCATTGTTGCCATACACACGTTTCTCCTCCGGCACAAACTTCAGGAAGGGGGATTTCTCACCTACGGCATCCTTCCCGTTCACCTTCTCTATAGCCCAATCACCCTTGACCACTCCGTTTGCCAACTCCGCCGAGGTATATACCGCCGACACGGGTTGAACAATCTTCTCCCTATCTGTCGGGAGCACTGCCTCTTTCTTCACTTCCTGATTCTTATCTGTCTTCTTATTTGCGACGCTGCATGCCCCGAGCGGAAGAATCGCTATTGCGAGCATTGGCATCACGCATTCCTTTAGTAACTTCATATCCTTATATTTTTTATGCACAGGCATCACGTATACCGACGGACACTCATGCTTCGATTAAACTTACAGAATCTGCCATTCAAAGGAATTGCATCCTCATTTAGCCTTGGTAGACCCATACTTTATGACAGCTTCTATATTATATAATCAAGAATTGAAATAATTCTTGCAAATTTAACACTTATTTAACTCATTTACAAAAAAGGCTCACCGGTTTCCCCGCCACAAACGGCATTTCCGCCCCATTCCGTCAGTCTCCCCAATGTCTGCGCAACGGATATTTGGCAGGAAGGAGCCGGAGTCTCAACGTGGTTGAGTTTGTAAAATAGTTCCATACCCAATTCAGAAGCACCGTGACCTTATTTCTCATCCCGAGCAACGACAGAAGATGGATCGCCATCCAGATGAACCATGCTGGAAAACCGCCTAACGAGACCGTTGTCAGGTCAGCCACCGCACGATTCTTCCCGACAGTAGCCATCGAACCCTTGTCTTTATATCTGAACGGATAACGGAATTCCCCACAATTTAGATTCCTTGCAAGATTTTTTGCCTGTTGTATGGCAGGCTGCGCCATCTGAGGATGCCCCTTAGGGTAGTCATCAGTATACATGACGGCTATGTCGCCTATCGCCATAACCTCCGGATGACCCGGAAGCCTGTTGAACTCATCTACGGCAATACGCCCGCCATGCCCCATGCAATCTGCCGGCAATCCCGGTATCGGCTCACCTTTGACACCTGCTGTCCATATTACCGTCTCCCAATATTCTGTAGAGCCGTCACGAAAGGTCACTCTCTTATCCTCATAATCTTTCAGAAGCGTGTTGAGTCTCACGTCTACGTGCAGATCGCGGAGATATTGTTCAGCCCGTTCCGACGATTTCCCCCTCATCGCGCCCAAAAGTTTGCCCGTGCCCTCCACAAGAGTGATTCTCACCTCTTCCGGATCTATATCAGGATATTCTTTCGGCAAGACGTATTTCTTCATCTCCCCGAGTGCTCCGGCAATCTCCACTCCTGCCGGACCTCCTCCCACAACCAGGAAACTGAGCAGTTCCCTTCGCCTGGCAGCATCCTTGCATATCGCGCCACGTTCAAGACGATCTATTATCTCATCCCGCGTATGCGCCGCCTGCGCGACTGTCTTTATTCCAAAAGTGCTTTCCGAAAGCTTATCCATGCCGAAGTAATTATTTGCCGAACCTGCCGCTATGACAAGGCGGTCATACTCCAGAGTCTCATAACTGGTCACAACCCTCTTCGACTCCAAATCTATATCCTTGACATGACCCATGTGGTAAGCCACATTCTTATACTTCTTGAATTCCCTTCTGAATGGGAAACAGATGTTGGCAGACGCAAGACTTGAAGACGCTATCTGATAAAACAACGGGGGGAAGCAATGGAAATTATCACGGTCTATGAGTTTAACCTGAAACTTATCCTTATCAAGATATTTCACCAGATTAAGACCTGCAAAACCGCCCCCTATCACTATTATTTTCTCCATTCCTTACAATTTTAGACAACTTCTTTGCCGGATACCACTAATCCATTTCTGGCGTCAGTCTATCTACCGGCATCCTTCTTGTTAACATTTACGTCACCCGTTGGTTCACTCCGGAAGGCATCATCTGCGGCACAACATCGCAAGGCTGCATTTGCTACACATCCCCTCATCTTTTGCAGGCAGGAAGGAATCCGACTCAAATATGCTTTCCAGCATATTGTCTATACCTTCGGCAAACTCCCCGGAATATTCGTCAAAGCTCTTCACAGGCTCTCCACCGATCATGGGTAAGTTCTCTTCATTCAAGAAAATCTTCGGCACGTCATAAATCTCCATACGCACCTTATCCGTCACCCCATGACTGCTCTTCCCCAGAAGCCACGCATAAGTGAACAACTGGAACACCTGTTCCGACTTATAATCTCCATCCAGAACCTCCCCTATATCTTCTGCCTCCAATTTGATGCGCCCCGTCTTATAATCGACTATGCGGAGACACTTCTCCCCGTCCACATCTATCTCATCAAGCCGGTCAATCGCAAATTTGAAATTCACCGTCCTGCCCGACGACAGTCGCAACTTCAATCTCTCCTTTATCTCACAACCATATATCTTGAACGGTGCTATACGCAAGTCTCGCTTCAGCACCCGCTTCACCTGATTAATTATCTGGTCACCCACTATCTCCGCCGCTCCGGTCAACGGAGTGTCGAGTTCATCCTCTGATGCATGGAAATGAAGCGAGTTGACAAGGCGTGTCGTGAGCTTACGAAGAGAATCCGTATCTGCCAACAGTCCGGCTATAGTCTCTTTCTGCATCATAACAGGCTCCTTTAGAAATCTCTTGCGCTTATCCTTGGGAAGATACAGATGCTCCATTATGGCATGAAGGATATTGCCCACTCCTATGGCATCTATATATTCTGAGGGGGCAGGGTCAGTATTTATACCCATCACGTTCTGATAAAAGAACTTCACCTGACACTCCCTATAGGTATTTAGAGCCGATACAGAGAAATTTTTGGCATTCTCCCCATCTTCCATATAGCTTGTCAGACGTGCCTTTATCTCCTCCGTCTTTCTCACAACCGGATCATATTCCTCCTTACCCGACAGACGGAACTTCCAATTCTGCTCCTCCAAAACACCCTTTGCAAACAGATGCCGCAACTGCAATACATATCTTGACACATCGCCGCTTCCCGAACCACCACCGGTGCGTGCATCGTAAGTCATCGTCACCTCCTTTGCCCGGCTTATCATGCGGTAGAAGTAATAGGCGAATATCGACTCGGCATAATTCGACGGCGGCATCCCGTATGCATGGCGAAGGCTGTCAGGGATGAAGCTCCTGGTGCGTGCCCTCATAGGCATTATCCTCTCATTCATTGAAAGAATAAAGAGATGATCAAAGTCAATCGAACGTGTCTCCAGCGTACCCATTACCTGAAGACCCGCCAACGGTTCCCCCTCGAAACCTACTGTGGTTGAAGCAAGCAACCGGTCGGCAAGACGGAATATTGTGGATGGTGTCGGCGAAGCATTATATTCCTGAAGCAATTCGCCAAGACGACGCAACGCATCCCGATATATCTCTATATGGTCAATCTCAAGCTTAGTCTTCATCATTCCCGTTTCATTGGAAGGCAGCGAATCCTTTGTCTTCACAAGTATCCGGTCAAGAGTAGGAATAGTGTTCTCGGAATTAATGTCAAGTTCAGAGAAATCAAGGACCGCAGCAGCCTCAGGCGAGTATTCCCTTATCTCCTCCAGCGTCACGGTAGCCTTATGGTGCTTGTCGATATAGCCTATCAGAAACCCCACCGGTCCAGTCCCAAACATCGAGAGCGAGAATGGATGCGACAGAAACAGACGCAAGTCTCGATGATAGAACGAAGCCTGACGCCCCTTGCCTCTCCTGTTCTGATAGAGGAGCCTTAGTTGTCTTACAAACGGCACCACCGACGTGAGCCTTAGCGGATAACCCATTGTTAGGTTGACGTTGCCCATCCCCTTTGGCAAAGAATATAGCATCGGCAGAAGCAATCCCTCATCCGGAAGGATCACCGCCACCTTCGCTTCAGATATCTCTTTTGACGTCAGCCTATGGCTTAGTTCCGACAGAAGAGTACCGGCAATCTTCACCTGTGCCGAGTTTGAAGGGGAAGCCACTACCCTCAACCGTGGCAACGATTCACAGCTGCTCTGAGCAAGCGACGGCATCGCCCATTTCGGCATCGGGAAATGCTCCATATTTGTCTTCACAAAACGTGAGGCAGAATTTAATCCCGCCGACAACACCGGTCCCGTGCAATCCCAGAAGAAATCACAAAAGGCATCATATCCCTCATACCCGTCGAAATCGCGCATCTCTGAAAACATCACCATCTCCGACGTGCTGAGGGCATTGAAACCTACTGCCACTACCTTCTTATATGGCAACGCCCCCCTGCCATCATTTTTTAGCCGCTCTACCGCGCTCTTATACATACCACCCGTAGTCAACAAGCCTCTTGCCGACAGTTTCTCCTTCATTGAGTCATAAAGGGGCGACAACCGCCTCCACAGATGAATGAATTTACGCTTTATCTCAGAATTTTCATCATCCTCCTGCTCAAAATTGCTCCAGAATTTTCCGGAATCCCCCTTGTCCGGACGACCGAAATACTCTGCCATGACCTTCCTCTGTTCTTCGGTCAGGAAGTTGGAGGAGATTTCACGGTAATCCTTCACATTCTTAAATACCGCATCGGCGTCCGCAAGATAGAGATCTATCTCATTAAAATCAGACAATACTGTCTCTCCCCAGCCGATGAATGATTCAAAATCCTTTGCCTGTTCATCATCCGAAAAACCCGACGACTTCCCTTGCAACGCCTGATATGACTCAAACAGCATGAATATCATATCAAGACGCGATGCGACGATCTTACCGGAAAGATCGCCCACAAAGTCAGTAATGGTCTTAACCTCCGGAGCCACAATCACATGACGTCCGAACTCCTCTTTCAGATATTTCAAAAAGAAAGTGCAACTTCTCTTATTCGGAAAAAGAAAACATATCTCCGACAAATCGGAATAACGCGAGGCATATCCCCTCGCTATGGATTTCAAAAACGGTATCATATCCCAAAATTACATCTTTTTGAACCTACATCCAAATTCTATCCCCTTTATTTTTCAAATTGCCAAATACACAAAAATAATCTCCCAAAATTTTAAGAGATTATCAAGCGATGAAATTTAAGAGACATTAAACACTCCTTTACAGTAGAAATATCCATCTTTCAAATTCTGTTGCTCCACATTGGCACAGAGGGAAAGACGACCGTTTCCGCCAAGGTCAAAATACCTTTTCATAATTATAAGCCAAACCTGATTTTACTAAATTTTCAAGTTTTGTCATCAAGTTTCTGACGATGAAAATTCATATACTATCAAAAAGTTTAAACCACTTCATTTGCATGTTTGAAAGTTTATAGGTATTTTTGCAATTCAATTTAAAATCATGAAATTTTCCGAAATAGCCGGACATAACGAAACGATAAGAGCATTGAGAAGCATTGTTGACGCGGGTAAGATACCCCATGCAATAATGCTTTCCGGCATTTCAGGTATAGGCAAATTCCGACTCGCCCGTGCTCTCGCACAATACATCCACTGCCAAAACCACGTAAATGGTGACTCTTGTGGAGTATGTCCGTCATGCAAGCAGCACCAGAATCTGAACAACCCCGACATCCATTTCATATACCCGGTAATTAAACGCGACGGTATCCTCATATCAAAAGACCTCGCTGATTGCTGGAAAGAGATGATGACCGAATGGAGCTACATGCCCCCTGAAAAATGGAACGAGATTATTCAGGCAGGTAATTCACGCCCGGCAATCTACGTAACAGAAAGCGAAGATATAATCGCACGCGCCTCGCTATCCGCATATCAGGAAAATTTCAAGATATTTCTTATGTGGCTCCCCGAAAAAATGCGTCCGGAAGCGGCAAACAAACTCTTGAAGATAATTGAGGAACCTTACGACGACACTATTTTCATACTCGTAAGCAACGACGATTCAAAAGTATTGCCAACCATTTTTTCCAGGACCCAACGGTTTCATCTCCTCCCTCTCTCCTCCGACGACATATCCCGACATCTTGCCGAAAATCGCGGTATTCCCGGCACCATAGCATCCGCGGCATCAAGAATAGCGGAAGGCAGCATGGGGCGAGCCGAAGAAATCACTTGTCATCCCGAAGAACTAATGCAATTCTCCGAACTCTTCAAGGAGACCATGAGAATGGCATACGGGCTGAAAGCAAAACGGCTGAAGGAGCTTTCCGAGACAATGGCTGCGATGGGAAGGGAAAAGCTGTTGAGATTCATTGCATATTGCGGTAGAATGGTGAGAGAGAATTTCATCTACAACCTGAAAATGCCACAAATCGTAATGATGACCCCGGATGAAGAGAACTTCAGCACTCGATTCTCTCCATTCATACATGAGGGCAACGTGGAAAAATTGAGCGACGACATCTCAAAGGCAGCATACGACATTGAGCGTAATGCCAACGCGAAAATCGTGATGTTCGACCTCATGCTTCTCATATCGCAAAGCGTTCGCACCCCAAAACCATCACGATTACCAATCTAAACATTCCTATATTATAACCTAAACTAAATTCCAATCAAAATGAAACCTACGCTTTTTATCCTTGCTGCCGGCATGGGCAGCCGATACGGTGGTCTGAAACAGCTTGACGGACTTGGACCGAGCGGCGAAACCATCATGGATTATTCTGTCTATGACGCTCTACGTGCCGGATTCGGTAAGATCGTTTTCGTGATCCGCCACGATTTCGAACAAGAATTCCGCGATAAAGTAATCTCAAAATACGAAGGACACGTCCCCGTTGAGGTTGTGTTCCAGGATATAAATAATCTTCCCGGCGACTACAAACCCAATCCTGAGCGTTCAAAACCTTGGGGCACAAATCATGCCGTGCTTATGGGTAAGGACGTAATCAAGGAGCCTTTTGCAGTAATCAATGCCGATGACTACTATGGTGCCGACAGTTTCCGTATCCTCGGTGATTTCCTCCGCTCTGTAGAAGGGAAAAAGAACTGCTACTGCATGATCGGCTTCAACGTGGAGAACACACTCAGTGAGAATGGCGGCGTTTCACGCGGTCTATGCGAGGTTAGTCCCGAAGGCAACCTTACAGGCGTGACCGAATGTCATGGAATCGAGAGAAAGGATGGCAAGCTAATCCAGGTGGTGGATGGCAAGGAAGTCAGCTTCCCCGAAGGTGCTCCCGTGTCAATGAACATGTGGGGCTTCACTCCCGACTACTTCGACTATTCTGTGGAATCATTCCTCCACTTCCTCGAGAAGAACCACGATGAACTGAAAGCTGAATTCTACATCCCGACTGTAGTCAACGAGCTTATCGAAGCCGGAAAAATCGACCTTAAAGTGCTCCCGACTCCTTCCAAATGGTTTGGAGTGACTTACGCAGCCGACCGTCCTGCAACCGTCGCACAGTTCCAGAAACTTGTTGACGAAGGCGTATATCCCGCAAAACTTTTCTAATATCCTATTTACTATGAAAGAGAAAATTCTTGTCACTGGCGGCACCGGTTATATCGGCTCTCACACTACTGTTGAGCTTCAGAATGCCGGTTACGAAGTGGTGATAATCGACAACCTGTCAAACAGCAACGAATCTGTAATCGATGGAATAGAGGCTATTTCCGGAATCCGCCCTGTATTCGTAAAAGGTGACTGCACCGATATAAACACTCTCCGCAAGCTCTTTGAGGATAACCCCGGAATCAAAGGAATCATCAACTTTGCCGCTTCAAAAGCTGTAGGCGAGAGCGTTCAGAAGCCTCTCCTTTATTACAGAAATAATCTCAACACTCTCATCAATCTGCTTGAGCTTATGCCCGAGTTCGGCGTGAAAGGTATCGTATTTTCATCCTCTTGTACAGTATACGGAGAGCCCGACCAGAATCCTATCGATGAGACTGCCCCCATCAAACCTGCAACCTCCCCTTACGGCAACACCAAGCAGATCTCTGAGGAGATAATTGAGGACTACGTGAAGAGCGGTGCCCCGATAAAGAGCATCCTTCTCCGCTACTTCAACCCCATCGGTGCACATCCGTCGGCTCTTATCGGCGAGCTTCCTCTTGGCGTGCCTCAGAACCTTGTGCCTTATCTCACTCAGACTGCTGCAGGCATCCGCAAGGAGCTGACCGTATTCGGCGATGACTACAACACTCCCGACGGCAGCTGCATCCGCGACTATATTGATGTGGTAGATCTTGCAAAGGCTCACGTCATTGCAATGAAGCGTATGCTTGAGAACAACGACACTGATTCTGTCGAGATCTTCAATCTCGGCACAGGCAACGGTCTCTCTGTGCTTCAGCTCATCAATGCTTTCGAGGAGGCAACAGGCGTGCCTGTGCCCCACAAGATCGGTGAGCGTCGTGCCGGCGACATTGAGAAGATTTGGGCTGACCCGAAGAAAGCAAACGAAGTGCTCGGATGGAAGGCTCAGGCCGACATCAAAGACACTATGGCAAACGCTTGGAAATGGCAGTGCCACGTGACTGAAAAGAAATAATACCGGTTCATCACAAACCAATAAAATAATAGAGATGCAACAAAATTGCATCTCTATTATTTTATTAAGACTTTTAAGAAATCCGTCAGAACCTGCGCTGAGAACGCGCCTGCTTCAATTGATTCATCATCTTCATCGGATTCTTCATATTGGATGCAGCACGCATCATCTTGCGCGTGTCTTCAAACTGCTTCACAAATTTATTGACAGCCTGAATTGATGTGCCTGAACCCTTGGCGATACGCTGACGACGGCTCTGGTTAAGCACCTCCGGATTATGTCGCTCATACGGAGTCATCGAATTGATCATAGCCTCAATCGAGGTGAAAGCCGAATCATCAATGTCAATATCCTTGATCACCTTCCCGACTCCCGGAATCATTGAGGCAAGCTCCTTGATATTACCCATCTTCTTGATCTGATGGATCTGATTAAGGAAATCATCAAAATCAAACTTATTCTTCTTGATTTTCTCCTGAAGACGTTCTGCCTCCTTCTGGTCATAAAGCTCCTGCGCACGCTTGGCAAGTTCGACAATATCTCCCATGCCAAGGATACGGCTCGCCATACCTTCCGGATTAAACTCCTGTATATCCTCCAGTTTCTCGCCCGTACCGATATACTTTATAGGCTTCTCCACCACCGAGCGGATTGAAAGAGCCGCACCACCACGGGTGTCGCCGTCAAGCTTCGTGAGCACTACGCCATTGAAATCAAGACGCTCGTTAAATTCCCTGGCAGTATTGACAGCATCCTGACCCGTCATTGAGTCAACGACAAACAGCGTCTCCTGCGGCTTCACGGCATTCTTTATCGCCTCAATCTCACGCATCATCTCCTCATCAACGGCAAGACGACCCGCCGTGTCTATGATTACGAGATCCTGATGATTACGCTTTGCCTCGGCAATACCATTCAACGCAATCTGCACAGCGTCCTTATTGCCATCCTCCGTATATACGGGCACGCCGATACTCTCACCGAGCACTTTCAGCTGCTCGATAGCGGCAGGACGATACACGTCGGCTGCCACAAGCAACGGACGTTTACCCTTAGACGATTTCAGCTTCTTCGCAAGTTTACCTGAGAACGTAGTTTTACCCGAACCCTGAAGACCCGACATAAGTATCACTGTAGGGTTGCCGGAAAGATTAAGCGGAGCCTCCTGTCCTCCCATAAGGGAGGTCAGTTCATCATGCACTATCTTAATCATCAATTCCTTAGGTTTCAGGGCATTGATTACGTTCTGTCCCAATGCTTTTTGCTTAACGGTGTCGGTAAAGCTCTTGGCGACTTTGTAATTGACGTCGGCGTCAAGAAGCGCTCTGCGCACATCTTTAAGGGTTTCGGCAATATTTATCTCCGTGATACGTCCTTCACCCTTCAATATCTTGAACGATCGTTCAAGACGATCGGATAAATTCTTAAACATATTTTATTCTATTTCTGATTTAGATCTGCGTCTTTCACAGCCTGTTGGTGGCAGTATCCGGAAAGATCACCGTCGGTTTGAATTCTCTTGCTTCTTCAGGCGTCATCTGTGCGTATGCTATGATTATCACCACATCGCCGGGCTGCACCTTACGTGCTGCCGCGCCATTGAGGCAGATTACACCACTCCCCTCTTCTCCACCTATCGTGTACGTGTCGAAGCGTTCGCCGTTATTATTGTCTACAATCCACACTCTTTCCCCCTCCAGTATGTTAGCGGCACGGAGAAGAGCACGGTCTATCGTTATGCTTCCGATATAATTCAGATTCGCCTCAGTAACGGTCACCCGGTGAATCTTTGATTTCATCATCTCTATAAGCATCTCTTTATTCTTTTGGCAAACGGTATGCTATATTATCGATTAATCTGACCTTTCCGCAATAGACAGTAATGCAGCCTACCACCCACGGGGATTCCTCCCACTCATCTATTGCAGCCAACGTGCGGGCATCAACTATCTCGAAATACTCCACCTCCATGTGTGGCACTGCATTTATGCGTTCCACAACGCTGTCATGAGTTGCCCTTACGGAATGTGTCTTACTATATTCGACACTGTTGCGGAGTGCGGCATGTATCTCCGGAGCCACTTCACGCTGCTCGGGAGTCAGAAGCGCGTTGCGGCTCGACAATGCAAGACCGTCGTCAGCTCGCTTTATCGGACACGCCACGATATCCACTTTAATACCCTCGCTCTTTATCATATTCCGGATAACTGCGATCTGCTGGAAGTCTTTCTCTCCGAAATAAGCCCTGTCAGGAGTGACCATACGGAATAATTTGCTCACAATCTGAGCCACTCCCTGAAAATGACCGGGACGATATTTCCCTTCCATCACCTCTGCTGCCATGCCCAACTCAAAATGATGTTCCGGCTGGGCATCTATGCCCCCCGGGTAAATCTCTTCCACTCCGGGAGCAAATACGGCAGAAGCCCCCGCTGCGGAAAGAAGACGGAAATCATCATCCTCCTTCCGGGGATAGCTGGCGAGATCCGCCGGATTATTGAATTGTGTCGGATTGACAAAAACACTGACTATCGTCACATCATTTTCCGACACACATTTCTCCACAAGGGAAATATGGCCGGCATGAAGTGCGCCCATTGTCGGCACAAGTCCTATCGATGCACCTCGTTGCCGCTGTTCAGCGACATAGCGCGACACTTCGTCTATTGTTCTTAATATTATCATTGCCCTTCTTTTTGCGTTTTTGAAATGCCTTTAGGGGAAGTTTTATTTTACGACTGCAAAATTAGCAATTTTATTCAGTATCTTGCCAACCTATCGCCCAAAAATACGCCTTTTATATTAAAGTTATTTAAAATTAATCCCTTTCAGAACCGTTTTTTGACCTTTATAATTGTTTTTTTATTAACTTTGCATATTGAAAATGCCGGGAATCCGGATTGAATGGTTTTTCTTTCTATATCCCGGATATTAATCCGGCGACTCAAACCGGCGGAATTCATATAGCATGGCAAAAAATCGAATACTTTTTATCAATCAGGAAATCGCTCCTTATCTCACCTCCTCTCCTAACGCGGCTCTCGGTAAAAACATTATCCAGGCTATGCCTCAACATGGGTTTGAGGTCAGGACATTCATGCCAAAATTCGGTTCTGTCAACGAACGCAGGAACCAGCTGCATGAAGTGATCCGTCTTTCCGGCGTAAATATCGTCATCGATGATAATGATCATCCTCTGATTATCAAGGTGGCATCTCTACAGCCCTCCAGAATTCAAGTATATTTCATTGACAACGACGATTATTTCCAGAAACTTGATGACGACAGCGATGCTGTCGGGAGCAATCGTACAGACAATGATGAAAGAGCTATTTTCTTTGCAAGAGGCACAATGGAGACAGCGAAAAAACTATCCTGGGATCCCAAGATCTTGCAATGTTCCGGTTGGATTTCTGCACTTGTGCCCATATATCTGAAAAGAATGTATGGCGATGAGCTCTCTTTCAAAGGCACCAAGGTGGTATATTCCGTACTCCCCGGGAAATTGGAGGCTCCGGTCGATGAAAGGCTCTTCACAAAGCTGAAAAGCGACGGGATATCTTCCCGCGACCTCAAGAAATTTGCCGGACTCCCATTCGATACAAATCTGCTCCACCGTATGGCGATTGATTTCTCTCATGCGGTTGTCGTCGACGATCCCGATGTTGATCCGGAGCTCCTTGAGTATATAAAGTCTACCGGCAAACCTTTCATCACTCATGAGCAGCTTGAGAATGGTCCGGAGGCATACGCCGAGTTTTATAAGTCGCTCTGATCCCTAACAATCCTTATCTTATTCTTATGAATATCTTTTCAACCAAAGATATAAATTGCTTCAGATTCGCGATTCCCGCAACAGTGTTTGCTTTCGCGGCGCTCACTTCCTCTTGTGAAGATGAGACAAGCAAGATCGGATCCTCTCTTACCGAAGGCGAAATCTCCATATCGATCGACACAATGATGTTTAACCTCAATGCCGTCCCTCTGGAGAACACCAACTTCGACTCTCGCACCGGCAACCTTTTGCTCGGTAACATCAACGTGCCGGAATATGGTAAACTTGACTGCTCGTTTGTCACCAGATTGTTGTGCGCAACCAACCTTAACCTCGCCGATTCTCTATTGACTCCGGAAAGGGTTGACTCTTGCGACATAATGATGTATATCAAGCGCGGCGACCTCGTGGGAGACTCCCTTGCTCCGCAAAAAGTATCGGTGTTCGGACTCGACAAGCAATTGCCTTCCGACATTTCCAACACGTTCAATCCTGAAGGTTACTACAACAAGAGTAATCCTCTCGGGTCGGCAAGCTATACCCCAACGTGGATCGGTGAGAATGACTCTATATTCTCCGCCGCCACCAACACACAGAAATATTACTACACCTCTATCCAGGTGCCGCTCTCTCCCGAAATAGGCAAACAGATTTTCTCCGACTACAAGGATAATCCATCTATTTTCGCATGGCCTGAGACTTTCGCGCAGAAATATCCCGGCTATTTCATCGACCAGACTTTCGGAAACGGATGCGTGGCAAATATCTTTGAAATAAGGCTCAGGATATTCTATTGGTACATGAAAAAAGTGTCGTATACCGAAGACAAGGAGACAAAATATAAATGGGAAAAGACAGCCGCTTATGCAATTCCGTTCATATCTTCTCCTGAAGTGTTGAGCAGCAACAATATCAGCTACACAGTCTCCGACGACATCATCGGCATGATCAATGACGGGAAGACCATCATAACTACGCCCGGTGGATATAACACATCTTTCCGTTTCCCCGCTCAAGACATCATCAACCATTATAAGAAGGATGAGCACAACCTGTCGCTCATAAGCGAACTCTTGCTGACAATTCCGGCTGAACCTATTGAAAACAGCTTCAATATAGGCACTGCGCCTACGCTGCTTCTCATAAAATCATCGGAAGTTGAAGACTTCTTCAACAATAACAAGATTCCTGACAACGTGTCGTCCTTCACTGCCTCTTATGATGCCACCAACAAGCAGTATAAGTTCTCTTCAATGAGATCCTACATCATGCAATTGCTTGATAAGTCAGAAATAACCGATGAGGATGTGGAGTTCACAATTATCCCTGTTGAACTTCAGAGTGAGACTGCCGGCAATTATGGAAGTTCCACCTCCTACGTCACGAAATGCTCCCCCTATATCGTGAAACCGACCATGACGCACCTGTTCACGGAAAAGGCTTCCATAGTATTCACCTTCTCATCGCAGATCATAAAGTGATAATACTCCCTCTCTGAAAATATATTTTTCATGACACTACTGATTACCCTATTCAGCCTCATCTCCTTTATAACAGGGGCAGACAGTATAGGCTCCGCCCCAAAGGCGGAGTTGCTGTTTGTAGGCGATGCCATGCAGCATCAGGCTCAACTTGACCGTGCAAAGCAACTCGGGTCTAATGGCACATACGATTATTCCGACTGTTTCTCTCTGATTGCCCCGACTGTGATTGCCGCAGATTATGCAGTATGTAATCTGGAGGTGCCTCTCGGTGGCGGACCGGATTATTCCGGATATCCCTGTTTCAGCGCGCCTGACTCCTATGCAGAGGCTCTCCGTGATGCCGGATTCGACATGATGCTGACCGCCAACAACCACTGTCTTGACCGTCGCGACAAAGCTGCCCGTCGCACTCTTAAAGCTCTCGACAGAATGGGCATTGACCATATCGGCACATATCATGATGCAGCACAACGCGACTCACTTGTCCCTTTTATAAAGGATATCAACGGATTCAAGATCGGATTTCTTAACTACACCTACGGCACAAACGGCATTCAACCCAACGATGGTATTGAGGTGTCGCTGATTGACCGTGACAGAATGGCTAAAGAGATAGCCGCCACAAGAGAGAATGGCGCGGAAATAATTGTGGTGACAATGCACTGGGGCATTGAATACGTTCTCCTTGAGAATAAGCCTCAACGTGACCTCGCCGATTTCCTTGTAGAACAAGGTGTAGACCTGATTATCGGTGGTCATCCCCACGTTATTCAGCCGATGAAAGTGGTCAGGAATGAGAAGCTCGACAAAGACGTGCTTGTGGTCTATTCCCTCGGCAACTTCATATCCAACATGAAAACCGCCGACACAAGGGGCGGCGCGCTCGTGAAAGCCACCGTAATACGCGACAAGGACGGGAAAGCGAAATTCAGCCATGCTTTCTACGACACACTCTTCGCTGCAAAACCCGACGGCAAATCAAACTATAAGGTGATCCCATCTTGGATGCCGGAAAAAATACCGGCTCTGCAAATGAACCACTTCCTGATTTTCGAGAGAGGGGCATCAAAAATTTTTGACAAGCACAACGTCAACGTACCGAGGCTACACGGGAAAAAGTAGCACGATAACTGAAATAATTACCGACGACATGCATTTCTTATTGAACCTGCATGTCGTTTTTTTTGTTATCAATACAAGTTCAAACCTCCTAACCTTAGGAGCCGCATGAACTTCAATCTATGACACGAGCCAACGGATTACTGAATGCCGGCTCATTCTGAAATGAATTACACACCACGCAAAGATTCATTAGTAATTTGAGAGACGCACGCTCCGGCTGCGTCTCTCTTTTTTGAATCATATTTTCCCACCACTTTCAGCACCACGCTCAACTTCCTCAAACAGATTTCCATAATCAACTTATACGGTAGGCATTTGCCAATTTCCTTAAAAATTAGTAACTTTGCACCCGCATTCATGCGATGTTCAGTAGAGATTATTTTTTCAGAAATGATACAGGTAAACAACTTAGGAATACAGTTCGGGAAACGCACGCTTTTCTCTGACGTTAATCTGACCTTCACTCATGGCAACTGCTATGGCATAATCGGTGCCAACGGCGCAGGCAAATCCACTCTCATGAGAATCCTTTCGGGACAACTGTCCCCGACTCATGGCACTGTGACTTTCGGTCCCGGTGAACGACTCTCAGTATTGAGTCAGGATCACTTCGAATTTGACGAATGCACCGTCATCGAGACAGTATTGCGCGGGCATACTGTTCTTTGGGACATTATGCAGGAGAAGGACGCAATATACGCAAAAGAGGATTTCTCTGATGAAGATGGCATCAAAGCCGCAGAACTTGAGGAGAAATTCGCTGAGCTTGAAGGATGGAACGCCGAAAGCGATGCCGCTGCCCTTCTTAGTGGTCTCGGCATTAAGGAAGACCGCCACTATATGCTCATGAAAGACATGAGTGCTAACGAAAAGGTGCGCGTGCTCCTTGCTAAGGCTCTGTTCGGAAATCCCGACAACCTCCTGCTCGACGAGCCCACCAATGACCTTGACCTTGAGACTGTCTCTTGGCTTGAAAACTACCTCGCCAATTTTGAGAACACCGTCCTCGTGGTCAGCCATGACCGTCACTTCCTCGATGCCGTCAGCACCCACACTCTCGACATCGACTACAATAAGATATCCCTCTTTGCCGGAAACTACAGCTTCTGGTATCAGTCTTCTCAGCTCGCACTTCGTCAGCAACAGGCTGCTAACAAGAAAGCCGAGGAGAAGAGAAAGGAACTTCTTGAATTCATCCAGAGGTTCAGCGCAAACGTCGCAAAGAGCAAGCAGACCACAAGCCGTAAGAAGATGCTTGAGAAACTCAACATTGAGGAGATCAAACCATCTTCACGCAGATATCCGGGCATAATATTCACCCCCAACCGTGAGGTGGGCAATAAGATTCTTGAAGTAAAGGGTCTGAAGGCCTCTGTCGATGGCGAGGTGCTTTTCAACGATGTCAACTTCCAGATTGAGAAAGGCGACAAAGTGGCATTCCTCAGTCGCGACCCTCGTGCAATGACTGCGCTTTTCGAGATTATCACCGGCAACAGAAAGCCGGATGCCGGAGAATATGACTGGGGGCAGACAATCACTTCCGCTTATCTCCCGCTCGACAACAGTAGCTTCTTCGAGACTGATCTCAATCTCGTAGACTGGCTATGCCAATATAGCAAGGATTCCTCGGAAATTTATCTGAAAGGATTCCTCGGGAAGATGTTGTTCAGCGGTGAAGAGGTGCTGAAAAAAGCAAGCGTGCTTTCAGGTGGTGAGAAAATACGATGCATGATTGCACGCATGATGCTCACTGACGCCAACACCCTCATTCTCGACTCTCCGACAAACCACCTCGATCTCGAATCCATCCAGGCTTTCAACAACACGCTCCAGGCTTTCAAAGGGGTGATCCTTATGGCAAGCCACGACCACGAATTCATTCAGACCGTCTGCAACAGAATCATCGAACTGACCCCCAACGGCATCATTGACAAGATTATGGATTATGACGACTACATCACTGATGACAAGGTGGCTGCCGCTCGCGAACGTCTTTACCCAAAATCATAAAATCATGGTAAAACATATCGTAACTTTCAAATTCAAAGGGTCGGATGAGGTGCGTAAGGAGATTGCAAGAAAGTTTGCTGACGCACTCATGGCTCTCCCCGCTCAGATAGCTGAGCTGAAAAGCATCGAGGTAGGCATTAATGAGAACCCGAAGGAATCTTGGGACCTCGTGCTTACCGCTACCGCTGATTCTCTGGAAGACGTGGCAATATATTCCGCACACCCCGCACACGTGGCTGCAGTGCAGATTATTGCCCCCTACAAGGAGGATCGGGCGTGCGTTGATTTCTCGTTCTGAAAAATCATTACGGACTATCATAGAAAAGGCATGGACTTCAAGTTCCTTGCCTTTTCTTATTGGTTGATAGTTGATAGTTTATAGTTTATAGGTAATCGGTGATAGGTCACGGAAATCCTTAAATAATTTCATTATACAAAATTTAACAACCCTAAACCATAAACCCTAAACCATAAACCTTAAACCTTAAACCCTCTGCCACTGATTTACGTTACTATTTACAGAAATAACTTTGAAGTTATCCATACTTCTATAATTTGATTATCCACTATGAAGCACATACCATTTTACCTCCTCTCAGTATCCCTTCTCACCTTAGCGGGATGCAGCGACAATGATTCGACTCCGATAGCTCCCATCAAGGAAAAGACCTATTCCGGAGTATCAGAACTTGAAGTCTTCTACAATGATAAACCGATGGTGGGGAAAACAGCAGTCTTTGCTCAGGAAGACAACAAAGCGTTGGTGAAAGTATTCTCTGAATTTGATCTGAGTCAACTATCTGAATTTGGTCTATCCGGCAAATTACCCTCCCCCGGAATAATACCCGGCTCACCCCTCTTCAACATTAATACCGACGTAAAAGACAACGGTTCCTCTTGGGAATTTTCCGGATCGGGCGAGAATGATTTCTGCACCTATAAGTACACCGGATACGCCACTCCCGACAATTTCAAGCTATATATATCTGATGCAGCTCTGAAAAACGGAGGCATGTCGCCGGCTATATGGAAACCGGCTCCAATCAAAAAAGGGGATGACGGTTCCATATCCTCCACTCCTTTCTACATTGATTGGGAATATCGCCCGATTAAGGAGATAGACATCAACCTCTCCCCAATAATCGAGGCTCTTACCGTAATCCCTGTGATTCCGGTCTACGATAATACTGCATATATGTCGGTGAGCCAAGCCATTTTCGAAATCGTAAAGGGCGTTGCTTTCCTATCCGATGGCAATATACTGATAAGCTACATATCATCTGTAGGTGGCGCGGCACATCTGGACCAAACCGCCCCAAACGGATTCCAATATGTGATGCCGACATCCGACATGCTAAAATTCTACGTGAATCCGCTCTCGTTCTTCAGCTTTATTCTTGAAAACACTTCCGGATCCACACCGGAATCAGAAATTGACCTGAATGCTACAGGTCTATGGCCTGCAAAGGATTCTCAGACCAAGCCGGATGCAAACTCCCCGACAATGGAGAACATTAAGAAATTTCTGGCATCCCCTACAGTGCAGAAGATTCTGAAGAGTATCATGCCTCAGTTGCTTCCTATGGTGGCTGAAGGGATCCCAATGGCTTACAATCTATCCGACAATAGTCTGAAAATATTCATAGATACAGAAATGGCTGTCGGCATCATGACGCCGATTGTAAAGACTCTGATTGAAGATAACACCACAATCGAATTGATTAAAAAATATATCGCATCCGATCCCCGATTGGCAGCACTCTTGCCTGACGTGGAGAAGGCTATCGCCCTTCTTCCGAAAGCAATCGAGCAGACCACCACATTCAATATCGGATTCAATCTTATCCCGTATGAATGACCCAAACACAATCCATAAAACCACAACACAGATTACCCAATCAAAAAAACAGGCGGCATGCACACTCAGCATACCGCCTGTTTTTTTATGAGATAAAACCCTACCCCAAATCCCAAATTTTAAATTCTAAATTCTAAATTTCACTCCGAAAGATAAGCGGAAGTAATACTGATGCTCTTGTTAAAAGCAGTCGGCTGCCCCTCCACCGTGATAAAGAGATGCACAGCTCCGGGGAATGTGATATGTTCCGCATCATTACCCTTACCCTTCAAACGCGCGGCAAACTCTTTACCCTGATCATAGAGAATATCCCTCTCCGCACCGACTATCAATATCGGCGGCAACTTACTTATCTGTTCATCAGATGCCTCTGCCGGCGACACCATAGCCTCCTTCGCATCCGATTTCACAGAAGGCCCACCATCTGCCGGAGCGTTAAGATACGCCTCGATAAAAGACTCCATCAATCGCGAATCAAGTCCGTATCCTCGTGAATACCTCTTCCATGACGCCGATTTATCCGGATAACTCTTCAACACTGGATAAAACAATACTAAAGACCGGATCTTATCCTTCAATTCGGAATCCTCCATATACATAGCCGTAGCCAAAGCAAGATTTCCTCCCGAACTGTCGCCGCCGATACTTATCCGCTGCGGCGAACATCCCCATTCCTCCGCATGTGCAAACGCATACTCCACTGCCGAGACACAATCCATCAGACCTGACGGATACGGATTCTCCGGAGCGAGACGATAATCCACTGCCAAGACATTCACATCACCCGTCTCTGCCAAACGCATACAGAACGAACCGCATGAATTGATGCTGCCGAAAGTCCAGCCGCCGCCATGAAGATATATGAGCAACGGCAATTTCTCACTATCCTTACCCTTATTCCTATAAAGACGCATCTTGATACCGCGTGCCGCACCAGTGCCCAAGAGATCCTCAGTCTCCACCTTATCCGACGACAACGATGCCGCATTTCTCGACATCCTTACATTCTGCAACTCTGCCGTCTGACCACGCAACGCATGAAGCACGGCATCACCCTGCCTGTCCTGATAGCCATCGGGCAATGCATCAAGAAAATCATCAGCCTCGTCAAGAAATGCTGTCTTCTCCTTCTCCGTCGGCAACAGATTCTCCGGCACCTTTCCATGCACACTCCCCGACAACAGGGCAGCGCCGATTACAAATAAAGATACTATTCCTCTCATAATTTACGCCTCATCTTTCTCCATAAGTTCCAACAGACGGAATTCAGATTCATCTATCTCCCCTATAATCTCCTCCATACGCTTACCTGCCGACATGATGGCTTCATGATCCATATTGCCTGACGACATCTCCGCTTCAAGCCGACGTTTCTCATCCTCAAGCTCAGCCACTCTCTCCGTAAGCGATTCAAGCTCCTTACGCTCCTTAAACGTCAGCTTCTGCTTCGCGTTCTGACGAGGCTTGGCATTCTCACGCACCACCTCCACGCTCTTCTGTGCCGCGTTTGCCTTAATCTCCTTCTGCTCCTCCTGCACACAATGGCGGTAAGTGGAATAATCTCCCGGGAAATCCTTGATAACCCCATCCCCTTTGAATACAAAAAGATGATCCACTATCCTGTCGAGGAAGAAACGGTCGTGGCTCACAACAATGACGCAACCCTTGAAATTTGCCAGATAATCCTCAAGCACCGTAAGGGTAAGAATATCAAGATCATTGGTAGGCTCGTCGAGTATAAGGAAATTAGGGCTCTTCATAAGCACCGTAGCAAGATAAAGTCTGCGACGCTCTCCGCCACTCAACTTATAGATATACTTCTGCTGTGTGTCGGGGGTAAACAGGAACCGTGTCAGAAACTGCGATGCACTGAGGCGCGTCTTGTCGTCAATCCTCACCTCCTCCGCTATCTCCCTCACAGCGTCTATCACTTTCTTCCGCTCGTCAAAGCCGGTCATACCCTCCTGGCTATAATAACCCCATTTCACGGTCTCCCCTATATCAAACGATCCGCTGTCGGGAGCAAGCTCTCCGAGCAACAACTTTATGAACGTGGATTTCCCGGCTCCGTTGTCGCCGACAATACCCACCTTCTCATAGCGTGCGAACGTATAGTTCCATTTATCAAGTATGACCTTGTCGCCAAACGACTTCGAGACATCCTTCGCCTCAAATATCTTCGAACCGATATATGATGATCCGTTGCCGAGGGCAAGCTCCCGCGTCTGGAGATTGACGCGGCTCTTCGCCTCAAGCTGATGAAAATTATCAATCCTATATTTAGCCTTCGAGCCACGCGCCTGCGGCTGACGGCGCATCCAGTCAAGCTCAGTGCGCAAGAGATTCTTCACCTTCGCAAGTTCCGAATTGAGGGCATCATATCGCTCCTGACGCTTCTCCAGATAATAATCATAATTACCATCGTAGGCATACACCTCCTCACGGTCAATCTCTATTATCTTATTGCACACCTTATCAAGGAAATAACGGTCATGAGTCACCATCAGCAGCGTTATTCTCTGGCGCGTAAGATAATTCTCCAGCCATTCCACCATCTCTATGTCAAGGTGGTTGGTTGGCTCGTCAAGTATGAGGAGATCCGGCTCCGAAAGAAGCACCTTTGCCAATGCCACACGCTTCACCTGACCGCCCGACATGGTGCCAAGCGTCTGGTCTACATCCGTTATACGGAACTGATACAACATCTGGCGCGCACGATCCACACACGTGAAATCATCCGCACGCTGCGGCTCCGGAGTGGCATACGCAAGCGCACTCTCCTCCGGATCAAATGGAGGGAGCTGCGAAAGATAACCCACGCGAAGATCATTGCGGAACACTACATTCCCACTGTCGTAATCCTCCTTGCCGGCGATGATGTTTAGAAATGTGGTCTTACCGGCACCATTAGCGGCAATCAGACCGATTTTGTCCCCCTGATATATTCCCAACGTGACATCGGCAAACAACACACGATCGCCAAATGATTTTGTCAGTTTCTCAATTTGCAGATAACTTACCATGATATTTGGAAAGATTACGTTTTCACATACACTATGCAACCGGGGACATATTTAGAGATGCCCCCGGTAATCATTTTTCAATGTCTCACCCATTATAGGGCAGCCACAACCTCTATCTCAACAAGAGCCTGTTTCGGCAGTTCCTTGACAGCGAATGCCGCACGTGCCGGATATACAGCCTTAAAATACTCAGCATACACCTCATTCATTGCACCAAAAAGACTCATGTCGGCAAGATACACCGTCGTCTTAAGCACATTGTCAAGCGTTGCACCTGCCTCTGCAAGTATTGCCTGGATATTTTCAATGCTCTGGGCTGTCTGAGCCTTGATGTCGGAGGGCATCTCCCCGGTAGATGCATTGATCGGCAACTGCCCGGATACAAAAATAAGATTTCCCGACATGACTGCCTGGCTGTAGGGTCCGATAGCCCCCGGAGCTTTCGGGGAGTTCAGTTCTTTCTTCATAATGCTTATACTTTATAATAAGGAGTAATTATATAACCACGAATTGATCTCATTTCATATAACTCATACAATGGGTTCAGACATCTTCATTATATAATATGAGGCATACGTGATAAATCAACATGCAAAGATAATTATAATTTCCGAGAAGCTACCTATGAATCTTTATGAAATACTGCCTAAGACCCCGTCTAAATCACTCCATTTGCCGTAGATAAAAAAATTAAATTTATTTTTGTAAAAAAATCATTGAAAACTTTGGTTATTTAAAAATAAGATTGTACTTTTGCAACGTAAACAGGCGTTCAACCCCAATGTGAAGGCATAAACAGCTTACACTATGATTCCTTATGGGTAGAATCAGCCGTCTGTAGACAAGAAAACAAATAATCTAACCATAAATCTAATTCAAAAGCGCATGAACATCTCTGAAATCATGGCTGCCCTTGAGGCAAAGCACCCTGGTGAGAAGGAATATCTCCAGGCAGTAAAAGAAGTTCTCCTCTCCGTAGAAGATGTTTACAATCAGCATCCTGAATTTGAAAAAGCTCGCATCATCGAACGCATGGTAGAGCCGGATCGTATCTTCACTTTCCGCGTGACATGGATTGATGACAAAGGCGAAGTGCAGAACAACATCGGTTATCGCGTGCAATTTAACAATGCCATCGGTCCCTACAAGGGCGGCATCCGTTTCCACGCATCAGTCAACCTCTCAATCCTCAAATTCTTAGGTTTTGAACAGACTTTCAAAAACGCATTGACTACACTCCCCATGGGTGGCGGTAAAGGCGGTTCAGACTTCAGCCCAAGAGGTAAAAGCGACGCAGAAATCATGCGTTTCTGCCAGGCTTTCATCCTTGAGCTATGGCGCAACCTCGGTCCCGACCGCGACGTGCCCGCAGGTGATATCGGCGTAGGTGGTCGTGAGGTAGGCTACATGTACGGCATGTACAAGAAACTCGCACGCGAGAACACCGGCACATTCACAGGCAAGGGTCTCAGCTTCGGCGGTAGCCGCATTCGTCCCGAGGCTACAGGTTTCGGTGCTATATACTTCGTACAGGACGTTCTCAAGAAAAACTGGAACGAGACTCTGGCAGGCAAGACTGTCGCTATCTCCGGTTTCGGCAACGTGGCTTGGGGCGCTGCAACAAAGGCTACCGAACTCGGTGCTAAAGTGATCACAATCTCCGGTCCTGACGGCTACATCCTCGACCCCGCCGGTCTTGACAAAGAGAAAATCGAATATATGCTCGAGCTTCGTGCTTCCGGCAACGACGTTGTGGCACCTTATGCCGACAGATTCCCCGGCTCAACATTCTTCGCAGGCAAGAAACCCTGGGAGCAGAAAGTTGACATCGCACTCCCCTGCGCTACTCAGAACGAGCTTAACGGCGAAGACGCAAAACAGCTCATCGCCAATGGCGTTCAGCTATGTGCCGAGGTCAGCAACATGGGTTGCACACCCGAAGCTATCGACGCATTCATCGAGAATCACACTGTTTACTGCCCCGGTAAGGCTGTCAACGCAGGTGGCGTAGGCGTTTCAGGTCTTGAAATGAGCCAGAATGCCGAGCACCTCCAGTGGAGCGCAGAAGAAGTTGACCGCAAACTTCACGAGATGATGAGCTCAATCCACGCCGCATGCGTAGAATACGGCACACAGGAAGATGGCTACATCAACTACATGAAGGGTGCCAACATCGCCGGATTCCTCAAAGTGGCAGATGCCATGATGGGACAAGGCGTGATCTAAAAACAGATTTCTCTATCATACAAGATACAACCGGTTGTTTTCAACCGGCACGCGAGAAAAGAGTAATTGAAAATAAGAGTAATTGAAATGTTTCATCAGCAAAGACCGGTCGCCCGCGAGGGTAACCGGTCTTTCTCTTATCCCCAAAAACACAATCCAACCCACCTACGCTTTCAAGCAATTAATAGGCACTACATATATTCCATCCTGTCGTCTGTATGCAGGACCCGTAGCCGTGAGTATCATCATGAATGACGGTTGATTTTTCTCGGCTATATCCGATTTGAGTCTCATTAGATTTCTTGCTCCCTCCTCAATCAGATTGTCACCACCCAACTTGATCTCTATCGGTGCCCATCTTCCATCTTTCAAATGCACTATTGTGTCACATTCCAATCCACGGCTATCACGGTAATGCAAGACATTCCCATTGATTGTCTGCGCATAAACCCTCAGATCCCGGACTGCCATATCCTCAAACAAAAGACCGAACGTATTAAGATCCGACATTAAATCAGCCGGGGAAGCTCCAAGTGCCTGCGCCGCTATAGAGGAATCCACAAAATGATGTGTGGGAGTGGAACGCACAACAGTCTTAGACCGCAGATTAGGATTCCACGCCTCCATATCCTCTATAATGAAGAGATCCGTAAGAATATCGGCATACTCTTCAAATGTTTTACTACTTATTGTTCGGCTATCGCGGGCTGAAATATCAGCCAATATCTTAGTCGTGGATGTTTGTGAAGATATATGTCGGGCATACGCCCTCATTACCAATTTCAATATTTCCGGGTTCTTATTCCGGAATTTTGGATTCTCACTATTTCCCAAATTGAACAGGCTTTCATAATAATTGGCAGTGACATCAAGAGCCACCTCCCTTTCCGGTTGTATAGACAGCGGCCATCCCCCGCGACACAGAAGGAAAGCAGTATCACTTAATCCATACCCCTCATTCATATCGAAAACCACAGGATTTTCATTATTAAAAAGAGACGACAGAGAAACAGATCCTTTGGAATCCTGAGATTCAAACAGACTCATCGGACGCATCATAACTCGCGTGATACGACCTGCACCTGAATGAAAAATATCAGAATTATCTACCGGAGTTGAACTACCCGTAAATATGAACTGTCCAAATCCGGGATTCTCATCAATCCAAGCCTTAGCCTGATTCCAAAGATCAGGGACAGTCTGCCATTCATCAATAAGTCGAGGACGCTCGCCAAGAAGCACATTAAACGGCTCAATACGAGCGATCTGTATGGCAGTCTTAGTATTAAGCCGTATTTCACTTTTAGCAAACAATGCACTTGTAGTGGTTTTTCCACAAAATTTTGGACCCTCCACCAATACAACACCACTTGATTTCATTTTCTTTGAAATTGTGGATTCAATATATCTTACCAAATAATTATCCATAATCATAATACACTAATATTGAGCACAAAAATAATAAAAAATCTCTTCACTTCCCAACTTATGACCATTTCACTTCCAAATTTGTGACCATTTTACTTCCAAATTTGTTACCATTTCACTTCCCAACTTATGACCTTTTCACTTCCCAACTTATGACCATTTCACTTCCTAACTTATGACCTTTTCACTTCCTATCTTGTACCAGCCTTAAAAAGTAGACACTAAAAAAATTATTGTTTGATATTAATTTTTAAAAGTGTACAAAATCGATTTTTTATTTGATTTTCAATTTTCAAAAGTAGACAAAATCAATCTTTTTTACAAATTTTCATTTCTAAAAAATAGACATTGGCTACTAATATTCTCTATACGAAGGCGGATTATCTCACGCTTGTACGATTCCTCCGTTCGGTCAATACCATCCGGATGCACTTCCCGGATTTCTACGTCCGCTCTCGCAAACCCCTCCAGACCAGCCTCCTCATACTAACGCAGCCATTTCTTAAAAGCTGTGTCAGAAACGGAATTGGCTATACAGAAGTCCTTGATCTTCATGGTCGGATTGCTCTTGAACTTACGAATCAAGAACTCTTTCTCCAATGGATTTAAATGTTTTCCCATATAAGTAGCTTCTTTCCGGCAGAATTGATAAGGCGTTCAGTGCCGTAAGAGGATTGCCCCCGAATAGAGGGGCTAGCCCCTCTATTCGGGGGCAATCCTCAATTGTTGCAAAGTTACAACTTATTTGGCATCATGTGTTATCCTAATCTTTTTTCTGCCTTCAGTGTCTACTTTTCGTGTAGCAACAACTTATTTGACTCATAAGATATATCAACTCTGTGCAGATACCAAATACGGATCAGAACTTGACAGTCTAAGCCTCGATCCGAAAACTTAATTTTCCAAACATCCTAGCTTCTCAACTACCAATATCAAACATGCAAAACAATTATATAAATTTAATTCTCAAAAAGAATACAATTCATTAACAAGTTTTTAACGAATTTGAAACACCTTTAGAGCTTTTGGTCAAATTTCATAATATTATCGTGCATATTCAAAATTACAAGACTTTATCAAGCATTATTGCTTCTGCTAGGAGAATAATGCTGTCAACTTCCATAATGGCAGTTAGTATAACTAAAATTGTCAGCTTTTCTTTTGTTGTATAGTTAATCATTTGAAATCCTTGTTTTGAAAAAGTTATGATACGATTCATTTCCTAAATTGAAAATGAATAAATTTTCTCGCGCACGTGTTATTCCAGTATACAATAAGGCATTGATATTACTATGAGACTGAAGAACATAACCATCCTCATCTATGTTTTTTATGTCCTCAACTTCTTTTTGAATCAATAAAACAACTGTCTTTGATTCCCAACCTTTAAAACTGGAGATTGTCGATAGTTTAATGGAATTTATATCAATAGTAAAATGAACCTTTGATACTCTACGAACTGCTTTCAGATCCATCATTGTCCTTTCATCACTTTGATTCCTTGCCTTAATTTGACGATAGTCTTCCATTGATTCAAACGTTGTCATAGTAGCAATACCATATCGTGTACGAAGGAAGTAATCGATATCCCTCAAAAGGTTGATAGATTGTCCTAAAACTACAATTTCTTTCATAGAAATTTCGAATTTCTTAGACAGCCATATAAGGTATTGGGCTAGTAAATCGGCTTTTGTATTTGAAGCGATAGGCCAATATCCCAATTTATAGTCAAACAGGTTAAGTGTATCTTGCATTTTTATAGGTTCAGAAGACACACAATATTCTCTTGCAAAATCAGATGCAATTCTAGTAATATCTGGGTTTAGAGTTCGCATTGTTATACGATCACTCATTACTCTCCATCTGCTTTCCCCGAAACCATTTACTCTAGGCATCCTACTATCCGATTCCATCTCTCGATTATAGATATTTTGCTCTCCATCTCCAAATAGGATAAATCGTCCGTCGTGTTTTAAAAAATATTTACGCAGACAGTCAAGCCATTGGGTCATATAATCTTGTGTTTCATCAACAATTATGGTTGAATATTGATCATCGTTATTTATAATTTCAGTTTTAAAATCTTCAAAGAAATTAGGGTTGTCATAATCCGTTAATGAAACACGTAATGTAGAATATTTTTTAGCTTTTGAATTAAAAAATTGGTGATAATTGATAATTTCAAAAGCATTAGTGGAGAAATCAGCAGGAACCTGATTTATCCTCATTTTAATATATTCTATCAATGAAATATTATAAGTAACAATAAGTACCTTATCTCCTGTTCTAATATGCTCTCTCACGGCCTTATGTGCCAAAACTTGTGTTTTACCACATCCGGCCACGCCTTTTACCCTCAACCTTGTTAAATCACTTTCTACAAAACTTTGTTGCCGATCTGTCAATATAAGACTTTTGTCACCTTGTGAATAACGGTGCCAATCTCCTGACATTAGGCTGCATAATTCTTGATAATAATCAAAACGAAAACTACGTGTTGAAATATTAGATAACTTTTCTTCCACATCTTCGTCACAAAGTTTTATCAGAAACATTGTAGGATCTTGGGGAAGGGATTGTTTCATATTTGTACTATTCTCGGTTCTGTTATCCCCTTTAAATTTTCGACATAACGAACCATAATAATCGCAGCATAATGTATCTATTTCTGCAGATGTTAACCCCGGAAAATATAAACCGGTTTTAATACAATTATATGCGGAATGGTTAATAATTGTGTCAATTTTTAACCGTTTAATATATATATCAATGAAAGCCTGTTTAATAGCTTCCACTCGGTTTAAATCCCTTTCAAAAGATTCCGTGTCAGCACATACATTCAATATCAGTACCCCCTTACTGATATTGACAAGAATAAAGTCTGGTCGCTCAACTCCAATCGACGGTTTAAGAAATATTTTGAAATCTACAGACAATCTGTTAATTGCTTTATAGACATGCAGCAATGAATCTGGAATCACACCACGCAAGCACTCCTCTCCCACAACATATTCATCGATCCATTTCTGCTCAGATTGTTCCATATATGAGCTATTTATTTGTTGCTTATTGGTTGATTTGAAGCATTTAGCTTCAATACCAAATGGTTTTCTTGTTCGGGATGTGTAGCCACAAGGCATTTGGGCTAGATTTGTGAAGCATTCAGGTTCATTAAGATAATTATAGAAATCATGAATACGGGAAATACGCTTCCCAAATAAAGGACCTACGCAAATGAATATACTTTCCGGACACACTGATATACATGTTTGTGACAGCCATTTAAGACCGACTTCTCGAATATCTAAAATATTTGAACATATATGAATCGCCTTACGTGTCGAACAATCAATGTCATTCCAAAATGAAGAATCATTAGATGGTATAAATCTATTGAAAACACGTATTTCCGTACGAACATTGACTGATTGACTTACCCATGATTTTGCACGATTAATGGCATAATTCGATGGCTCGATAAGATTAATACGTTTTACACGATACAACAATTCTCGCTCCGCCAAGAATTGAAGCAAAGTCAATGTGCCAAGTCCTTGACCACACCCCCAATCAAAGATTTCAAAATCTTGTGACTCCAAATCGTCAAATGGGATATTATTCATGGCTAAACGACATTTCATTATGTGCATCTCTCCATAGGAAGCAATATATGCGTTTAGTTTATCATCTGAGTCAAGAATAGCCTTTCCATGATCAAGATATGACCATGGATTGTTTTTCCATGATGGTGGAAGCGCATTATAACACTGCTCTACAAGTCTATCTATATTCATCCTGTTATTTTTTCTCCAATGGGATTTTGTTTGTGGCTTTTCCAATTGACCATGGCAGACTCTTTGCTGGTGTTGGCGTAACAATACTCACACTGATGAGGGCATGTATTGTACTGACCTATATCCTTACTAATCATGCAACCACAGAATTGCCGTTGCCCTTTATCGCGATTATTAGTTTTCTTAATGGCATAATGACTGTCGTCAAGAATAATTGCTCCTGAAGGAACACTCTGGTCCTCATCAAACAGACTCGCTTGAAATACTATTGGCCTAATTTCTACGCCCAGGAAATCCATCAGTGTTTTATTACGCCATCCAAAACGGATCATCAAGTTGTCATCTACACAATGATTATGCTCCACTCCAAGTTGTTCCAAGTCAATCTTCTCCCCACATGTAGCTAACGTATAGCCCCAACGCTGATTGAGTTTCCACAGTTGGCGTACAAATGAAAGGATCTGTTCTTCAGTCCACTCAGAATAGTTTATATGATTGGCTTCAAGATTGTTTTTAACTTTTTTATACGCAAGAATGTCGGCGAAACTAAACACCAATTTTTCAGTATAACCTTTTAGTTGTTCTCCGATTTTAGAAACTTTTTCTAAAAGTCGATTCTCATCTATTTTATCTGTGAGAATCAACGGATCAAAACGCCAGATTACTCTGCCAATTCCGCCAAAGTCAACTAATCGTTTGAATGTATCAATGCGCTCTTGGAGCGGTGGTACACCTGGTTCCAATCGCTCATCAACGTAATCGTTGAGCGTGAATTGGATATAATACTCTATACCTAGTTCTTGTAGATATGGCAGATGAGGTAAGAGTGGTTTGGGATTCTTCGACCAAAAGACTATAAAAGCTACATTGCTGTATGATATATAACTATCTACTCCGTTGAATGGATTTCGCCAAACAGAATATCCCATCTTTAGCCTATGGAAAAACCAATCAGCATAAAAAGCTGGAATATCCGTACTTCTGCTTGCTGATACTATACATGGAGCAGGAGCAGTCACAATGCGACCGTCCTCTAGCTTAAGATTACTATCTTTTTCCCATTTTTTTGCCATATTTTGTTGTTTTTATGTTGCAGTGATACATATCCTCGCTTAACCGTTCCTTCAAATAACCACACACAGTCTTTTACAAATCCTCAATATAGAATTTGAGGGAGAAGTTAGTGAAACACTTATCAAGTGCTTCATATCTGAATCTTGTGTTCTTATTCATTGCCATGAAATAATGAATAGATTCCTTTATTGAGTTTCTTAAGCGGTAGATTCGTTAATGAAATCCTTTAAGGTTTAATTTATTTTATTCTGTTATTGTTCTCATCTCTTTAAAAAGAGAATTTGATGCAAAATTACTGAATATTTTTTTATTACCATAATCATTGGTTAAAATTCATTACCCTTACATCTGTCAAGAGTTGCATCTACTTTTGCATCAAACGAATCACGTTCTGGCGAACCAACCTTACCCATAAGTTCATCAGTTATTTCATCCAAACTGAAGTTACTTGGCGGTTCTTCTGTCCATAGTAACTTTGCACAGAAAAACGTTGCCCGAAGAAATCAATCTTCAGAATGGGATTATAGTATTTTTATCATCAAATAATTTAGTAAACCAATAATCTTGTAATATAGTAATAGAATCATCAAGCAATTTCAAAGACATAAGAATTCTTTTATATCTGAAGTGTTTAGGTGGCTCAAAGGAAAGACAGCCAACATCCTTGAATGCAGTTCCGCCTTTAGGTTCTGTCCGTGGCTTCACATTCAGTGGTCTGAGCGATTTGTGAAGTTGCTTGCAACGAACAATTCGCAGACCATCGAACGTGAAGAGCCACGCGACAGAAGGTATGACGTAAATCTCGGCACGAGTTTAACGTCATACCCGGACAAATTCAAATGATGCCGCCTGTCTTCCGTAAAACCACCTCCGGAGTATTCCAGACAACAATCGGTACGGCTGAATTGTGAATTAGGCGGTTTGGAGGAAGGATAGGTGGTGTCCTTGAATGCAGTTCCGCCTTCAGGTTCTGTCCGTGGCTTCACATTCAGTGGTCTAAGCGATTTGTGAAGTTGCTTGCAACGAACAATTCGCAGACCACCGAACGTGAAGAGCCACGCGACAGAAGGTATGACGTAAATCTCGGTACGAGTTTAACGTCATACCCGGACAAATTCAAATGATGTCGCCTATCTTCCGTAAAACCGGCTTCGGAGTTTTCCAAGCAACATGGTCAGATTACTTTAATTTTTGAAGACAACTACTTGTTAATGATTAAATTATATTATTAAATGTTTGTATATGTGAAAATTATTTACTATCTTTGTATAAGTAAAACAGTTAAACTCATTTGATTATGGAGACACAGACAATCGTATTGATACTTATAGGAGTGGTGATACTTTCAATCATCGTTAAGATATGCAGAAACATAATACTTACCCTGATGCCGTTAATTGCATTAATTGTATCATTGGTAAAAGCCATATTGGATTTCGCATGGAAAGTGATAAGAGGAGTTTCTATATGGATCTATAAGGCAATCCAATATATTTACATAAAGTGCCAGCATCATGTTGAAAACAATAGGGAAACAGAAGTTATAGGATGACCAATAATTTTCTCCGGATACCCACCCGACAAGAGTCGGATGGGCATATCCAGATTGATTTGTTCCCTACAGTTAGATTTAACTACCTTTTAATTTGTCAAATCCTGCGGCAACTTCAGTTTGAAGTACTTTTGCATATATCATAGTTGTCGTAATATCCGTATGTGCCAACATTTTTGACACAACAGCAAGTGGGACTCCCATTTTTAATGCCCAAGTTGCAAAACTGTGTCTTCCTACGTGCATGGTCAGTTTTGTCTTAATTCCGGCTATTGTCTGAATCGCTTTCAGATATATATTGCATTTCTGATTTGACATCCTATCGAGGTCAAAGTCATATTTACTCAATATTTCCATTGCTTTAGGTAATATTTTCAACTTATATCTGACAGAGGTCTTAAGTCGTGAGCCATCTATTACCATTTCTCCATCTTCTTCAACAAGACAATCCTTGACACGAATAAGGTCACAGTATGCCAGTCCGGTATAACATGAAAAAATAAACATATCTCTGACAATTTCCATACTGCCGGATAGTTGAAGGTTCTCAACTCGGGTACGTTCTTCAACGGTGATATATTTTATTTCATCACTTTTGCCTCTTGGAACTTTGACAAATCTATATGGACTTTCCTTAAGCAATCCCAGATGCATAGCGCGAGAAATATAAACCTTTAGTCGTTTGTGGTAGCCATGCACAGCTGACTGTTTGTTCAGCTTCCGTTTTAGCCATTGATCCCAAAGAGTGACATTCCGCTCTGTCAGATCCATAAAACGTTTTATATAGCCGGATTCCCTTAGATATTCAACAGTACGTCTGTGTGCTCGAAGAGTACTTGGGACAATATCAGTCCTCTCTTCTATCTGTTGTTCCATCCAATCACAAAAAGATTTATGAAACATTAAGGATACATTGGAATCTAAGGATTGATATTCCTTCAGAGCCTTCTCATATAGATTATGGATTTTAATATTATAATCCTGGGCATCTATATGATTTACTACAAAACCATCCTTCCATTGATCTAAATATACCCGAACATCTGTTGCAATCCATTTCCGTTTTCGTCCTTGGGAAATTTGGATTTCTACGGATCCTCGTGAAGGATTTTTTACAATTCGCTCAGTTGCATTTTTTCTACGATTAAAAACAATTGTTACTTTAGTATCCATACGGTCTTTATTTATTTATTTAAAAATTGTGTGATACAATTTGGCTTTGAATTGGGTAAAAATTGTATCACAATTGTATCCCCAAGACCTATATTTAATGGAAAGTAATGGAAAGTAATGATACGAAAATGGGTAAGTTCAAGTCCCTATCGGAATTTATAACTATTTGAATTACAATATAATCTATTGAATATCAGCAATAAAAAAGCAGAGATTGTATCTCTGCTCCGGAGCCGCGAATGGGACTCGAACCCATGACCTTTTCGTTACGAATGAAATGCTCTACCAACTGAGCTATTGCGGCTTGATTGTATCGTGAGTAGGGGAATGTTCCCTTTTCACGATGCAAAGTTAGCAATTTATTCTGATTTACCCAATTTTTTTAATCTTTATTTTGTGTGTTAATTAATATTTCTACGTTTTTTATTTTGTTATCCACTTTTATTCGAAGGAACGGTCGCAATCCATTCACAATTCCATTGACTTAAGCATAGCATCCACACTTGATGTATCAATAGGCCCTTTTGTATTGCCACGTTTGGCATCTTCGTATGATTGTTGAGTCAATTCATTAGGTTCATCGACAGCATCAATCAATCCAAGCAATTCCTTTTTAATCGTCATACCTTCTAATTTATCTATAAGTGTTTATGATGTCTCGCATCTCCTGTTCTGACGGAAGCATCTTGGAAATCTTCTCCATATCATTACGCAGTTGGTATTCGGCTACACCGAGAGGCTGATTCATACCACGGAATGACCATTCCACCACAGTATCATCTTTTGACTTGCAGATCAACAATCCAATAGTCGGATTGTCATCATCTTGCTTCATCAGTTCATCAACGGCTGAAACATAAAAATTCAATTTGCCGGCAAACTCTGGAATGTATTCAACAACCTTGATTTCCAAAACTATATAAGCCTTTAATCTTGTATGGTAAAAGATCATATCGGGAATGAAAGTCTGACCTCCGGGCATATTAAGCTCCATTTGTCTACCCACATAAGCGAACCCTTGTCCAAGTTCAAGAAGAAAACGGGTGATGTTTATAGCCAAAGCATCCTCCAAATCCTTTTCATGAATGATTTTATCAGATATAAAACTTAGATTATATGGACTTTTCAATATCTCTTTAGCAAGCCCACCGTATGGCGCAGGCAGTTTATCATCAAAATTAGTAACCAGTGCTCCACGCTTTTCATACAATCCATCCTCCATTTCAGCTATAAGTTCAGCCCGACTCCAACCATTCCTAACAGTTTCATCGATATAGAACAATGCCTCTTTTACAGATTTACTCTTCGTGAATATCTGAACATGATGTTTCCAAGGGACTTCACCAAATTCCAATGGTATCTCAAATTCTTCACCAAGTTGGTGAAGAATTTCATATTGCTGATTATAAAACTTATACCACCTGAATGCATAGCGAATATTTGCCGAAGAAAAACCGGTCTGCCCCGGAAATTCAGTTTTCAAATCAAGGCTGAGACTATCAAAGAAGGCTGACCCATATTTAGCATCTGCACGAAGGCGGGATATCTCACGTCCCATATCCCAATAAAACTCCAACAGTGTAGAGTTGACCTTAACGGCAGCCTTCACTTGCGAACGGCGAAAACGTTCCTTAAGCCCCTTCAGCAAGTTGACATATTCCTCACCAACCACCAACGGACTACGCTTCACAAACCTCGGCTTATTATCCTGTCCTTCCTTCATCATATTCTAAATTTTAAATTTTATACGGGCATTTCAAATTCTTCAACGGGTCGTTGAAGAATTTCGTCACCAACTTGGTGACGAATTATATTTACCTGAAAATAAAGCTGCAACCAAGTAAGATTTTGCACACGCGTCTGCAAAATCTCCCATTCGGTGTTTCGCTTGTTTCATCCGTTTCGCTTGTTTCATCCGTTTCACTTGTTTCAGTGAAACACCCGAAACAGATGAAACGCAACGCTTCACAAACCTCGGCTTATTATCTTCTCCTTCCTTCATCATATTCTAAATTCTAGATTTTATACCTTCCGAAAAAGTAGGGTTTTCGGAGTCATGAGATTTATATACTTCTCCTTCGTGATCAGTCCGGCGGAGATGAGGAAACGGAGCCGACGGAGATAATCCTGTAATGTTGCCGATGACTGTGACAGCATATAGTCCATCGCTGTCAGATCCCCTTTCGACCGGTTGCACTGCCGGCATGAGCATGTAAGATTATTCCATTCCGAAGACCCTCCGAGTGCCTGCGGTATGATATGCTCTATATCAGATTCATTACCATTGATAAAGTCATCCACCAATATACTTTTCCCACAATATATGCACATCCCTTGAGTCTCCTCCCATAACTTGTATTTCTTTCGACAGAAACCGCTTCTACGTATCATTTCCGTCCATGGAGAGGATTCGCAAACAGTATCCTCCTCTTGGATGCAAACCACCTCACTATCCTTTGCAGACGAAATCTTGCATTCCCGAAAAAAGGAACGGTATTGTTGATCAAATTGAAAGAAACCCATTTATCAGATCCGTTTCTTTTGAAGTTTTAGACAACATATATCACCACATGCCGAGGACATCTGTGGTCCATTCATAATGGTTGGAATCAAAAAATACTCTCTTCAAATTACTCGCGATAGCAATTACCTTAATTACCCCCGCCTCATCCTCATTCATATTCTCTACCATGACCTCATCCCCTATCTTGAAATGCTTTGACGTAGGTTTTGTCTTTCCTATAAATTTTGTAAGCATTATAATCTCACCTTTATCGACAATAGGATGCACACCCTCAGCCTTCATCAAACTCTCCTTCCGATTCAACTCCTGTATTACAGAATCCTCTTCCGACAAACTTTCCTCTTCCGATGCAGTCTCCTTGTCCTGCGTATTCTCTACCTCCCGACATTTATCATCCTTACGTCCGGCGTCATTATATGCTTCCATAAAGGCATCCGTAGCCCTCATTATATCCGTCATACAATCCTTATATGATTTATCCGAATCAAAAAGTCTTCCGGAAGATATATAAGCATTCAATATATTGTTTGCCACATAAAACCTACGGTTATCCTTCACATCGCCATCCACGATTTTCATCATATCCGTCGCTCCCTCATTCACATTTGATTCCTTACTTTCATTTGACTCACGATTCAACAGAATCGAATATATATCCCCATATTGATTCTTAAAACGCTTTATAGCATTCACCACTTTTGCCGAGACATTCATCCATTTAGAATAATCCTCTTCCATAACATCTCTAAATGTGGCACATCCACACATTCTAAGCCTATTCTTCAGCCTGTCCGGCATCTCAAGACCATCAATAGGGGTAGACAATTCCATTTCTGCCATATCAAACATCAATATTAGAAATTTTTCATTAAAATTAAGAATAATCTCTGAATTTACAAAATAAATTCAAGACAGCCAATCTCCCTGTCTGCGAATACCGGAATATCCGAAATTATTATTAATTTTGCGGAAATACTCATAAGTCGTGAACAAATATTAAATAAACCTATATCATGAACCCAAAAATCAAACGACACGAACGTGTGGATGTAGCCGACGTGCTGCGCGGATTCGCCGTGCTGGCAATAATATTGCTACACTCCATCGAGCATTTCAACTTCTATTCTTTCCCCGACACCACTTATCAGAGTGCGTGGCTGAATTTTCTCGACAAGGTTATATGGGACGGTCTTTTCTTCATGTTCGGAGGTAAGGCCTACGCAATCTTCGCTCTCCTTTTCGGTTTCAGCTTCTTCATTCAGCATGACAATCAACGTATGCGCGGAAACGATTTCCGGCTACGTTTCTGCTGGCGACTCGTGCTGCTATTCCTTATCGGACAACTTAACGCCGCTTTCTTTACCGGAGAAATTCTCGTGATGTACTCGCTGATAGGCTTCATTCTTGTCCTCACCTGCAAACTGTCGACAAGGACCATCGTGATCATCGCCTCCATATTCCTCATCCAGCCATACGCCATCTACCAGCTTATACGTTCTGTCGCAGACCCCGCTTTCCAACCTGTCACCATCAATACTGGTGCTTTCTGGGCGGCTACCTTTGAGATGCAGAGCAACGGGAATTTCATCGACACTGTAAGCGTAAACCTTTGGGAAGGACAACTCGCATCGCTCGCTTGGGCTTGGGATCATGGCAGAATCTTCCAGACTGCCGCCCTGTTCATGTTTGGTATGCTGATAGGCAGGGAGGAATGGTTCCTGCGCAAGAATCTTCATAAATGGGGAATCGTGCTTGCCGTAGCCCTGATATCATTCTTCCCGCTTTATGGACTCAACAATATGGTTGGCAATTTCATTGACGATGCCAGAATCCTCTCTCAACTGAAGCTCATCGTGTCGTCGCTGTCAAACGTAGCCTTCATGCTTATTCTCCTATGCGGAGTGATGTTCGGATATTACTCTACAAAGACCATCAGCCGTCTCCTTTCAAAACTTATACCTTACGGACGCATGAGCATGACAAACTACGTGACACAAGGAATCGTAGGCGCCACACTCTTCTATAACTGGGGACTACATCTTCAGCTCGGCATCACTGCAAGTGAGCTTGTAGGTATCGGAATATTTATCGTGCAATACGCATTCTGCCGTGTATGGGTGAATCATCATAGCCATGGACCTCTCGAATATCTATGGAAGAAAGCCACATGGATTGAATTCCCCTGGGCAAAGTGATAATCCTTAGAAAAGACAGATATCCAAGATACAATTCTGTGACCACTGATAAAACGAATAAAACGGGGAGCCGCAATTGCTGCTCCCCGTTTTATTCGTTTTTATAATTCTAAAGATTTATTCTGTAGTGTGTCGCATCAGATTATTCCTGTGAGAAGATTACGATACGGTTCCAGTCATTGGTGTTGTAAGGCTGAACATTTGATCCATCATACTTCACGATCAGACGGCTGGGTGCGATACCATATTTCTTGATAAGCTGGTCAGCCACAGCGTCGGCACGCTTCTTTGAAAGAGCCATGTTGTAGTCGCTTGTACCGGTGTCCTTATCAGCATAACCTACGATGACAACCTTCTGGTCGGGATTAGCCTTGAGCCACTGTGCCATGTTGTAGACGTTGACCTCCTCGGTAGGCATAATCTTGTCGGAATCGATGTTGAAGCGTACAGTAGTCATGAGAGGTGCGCTTTCGATAACCTGCTCTACCACCTCTGCCTCAGGACAAGGAAGCTGGCTTTCAAGAGCCGAGATAGTCTGTGCTGCGGCAAGGTTCTCCGCACGGAGGGTATTCACCTGGTTGTTGAGATCTGCAAGCTGCGTCATAGATGCGCAATCATTGTAGCTGCTCCATGTGCGACCGCCGATATTGAAGTTGAAACCACCGACTGCTGCCACATTTGCCTCGATAGGACGTCCGTAGCTGCAACCATTCCAGTTGTCGCCGTAGAACGATGCACGAGCCTCAGCAAAGAAGTCAACGTATTTGCAAAGACGGAAACGGAGTTGAAAACCTGCTGTCACAGGAAGTGTCCAGCTTGTGTTGCGGATCTTGCCACTGTTGCCGCGAACGATATTTGAAGCGACCTCATCCTTCAGACCCCATGTGTAGTCGCCGCCAAGACCGATAAACGGAATCACACTTACAACACGATCGGGATTTACACCTGCGAGACTGTTGCACATATCCCACATGAACTCAAGATTCAGGTTGACATGCTTTGCACCTGCTCTGCCTGAGGCTGCACGTTTGTCACCATCGGGGTTATTCCAGTGGAGTGATCCGGCAAGACCATTGAGACGAAGACCCATATAAGGAGAGAACCAATGTCCTACGCCCACATTATATGTAGTGGTCATGTATTTTCTGTTCACAATCGGACCGGATGCCTTTGCTCCATTGACGCCCCTCTCCATGAACGGCTGATTGATTCCGGCTCCCAACTGGATAAACCAATTGTCGCGCCAACTCTGGAAATATCTGTTGGTATTGTCACACGAATATTCTGTCACTGATACCACGTCTTCTACAACCGCATCCTGTGCGTTTGCTTTCGGAGCCATCACGAAACTCCCGGCACAAAGTGCCATCAAATAGTAAAGATTCTTAGCTTTCATAATTAAACTTTATTAGAGTTTTTAAATAGTTTGATGTTTACTTAAATAACATTTACTGTTTTTTTTGGTTCATTAATTTCAATATATTTATACCCCTCTCCCCTATAGCTCGCTTCAGTATAAAATCATATCTTACTATAAATCAACCGCATTTATATCTAATAATTTTATTCTAATTTTTTCAATCGCCTCAATCGTCCCATAAATCCGACAACATACGCCCCATCGAGGCATTCTCTATCCGTTAAGATTTATTATACGCTATATCTAAATTTTGAAGTCTCCATCTTTTTGATTAATTTCGCAGTTGATTCGTGCATTCCACGAGACATTTAAGTCATTTATGAAAGTCAGGAAAAGATATACCTTCACTCTGGAAGATGAATCCCGCCTTGAAAAGCTGTTGCAGATAAGTGCTTCCCGAGGGAAATATATAATATGCGGCGTGGCGGTCTTAATAATTTTCATGACTCTTGGCGCGCTGACGGTAGGACTGTCGCCGGCAAGAAGACTGCTTCCGGGCTATCTAAAGGATTCGGAAAGAGCCGCCACGCAGGAACACCACATGCGGCTCGATTCACTTCAGCAGGCATACGAAGCCAACAATGCCTATCTCTCCAACATAATCGCCGTCATGAACCCCACTACCAGACCCACCCGGACATTGCCGGACTCGGCAGTATCACAGATTGACACCCCGTTCTCTCCCGATTCCCTCTTCCCGACCTCCGTGGAGGAACGCAATTTCCTATCCATGATGCGCGAGCAGGAGAAGTACAACATATCCGTAATAGCTCCGTTGGCTGCCGAAAGCATGCTGTTTGCTCCGGTGAATGATGAAAGCATAATTTCAGAAAAATCCAAGAAGTCAAAAAAAGCGGAAGTGATTCTTGCAAAAGGCTCTCAAGTGGCGGCAATTGCCGACGGAAGGGTGATCGCCGTGTCGCAATCCGTCAGGGAGGGGGGCGGCGCAGCTGTAATCATACAGCACGCAAAAGGTTTTCTGAGCAGATGCAGCCGGCTTGGCACAATACTTGTCGAACCCGGCGACTTTGTATCCGGTGGACAGATAATCGCCATAACGACTTCCGGAAATTCACGCAACAACCAACGGATCAACATCGAGATGTGGCATAACGGCAACGAGCTGGTGCCTTACGACTATCTCGGCGATAAGAATACAAAATCCCCACGCTATCCTATAATTGACGAAGAGGTAGGACGCGGACGGCTTTAAACGATTTTAATATTACTTTATATTGTGGACAACAAAGTTAAAAATATCGCAATTCTGGGAAGCACCGGTAGTATCGGGACCCAGACGCTCGACATTATCGAGGAATATCCCGAAAGATTCCATGCTTCTGTCCTGACAGCCCGCAGGCAGTGGGAGCTGCTTGCACGACAGGCGCGTAAGTTCATGCCCAAGAGAGTGGTGATTGCCGACCATTCGCTCTATGCTCCGCTGAAAGAGGCTCTATCTGACCTCCCTATCGACGTGGCGGCAGGCGAAAAGGCGATTGCAGAGGCTGCCACCTTGAATCAGGTGGATATTGTGGTCACTGCAATGGTGGGATACAGCGGTCTGATTCCGACTATCGAAGCCATAAAGGCAGGTAAGACCATAGCTCTCGCAAATAAGGAGACCCTTGTGGTGGCTGGAGAGATTATCACTCGCATGATTAAGGAATCCCCATCCGAGATAATACCGGTTGACAGCGAACATTCTGCGATTTTCCAATGTCTCGTCGGCGAGAAGACCTCTCAGGCAAGAAAAATAATACTGACGGCAAGCGGCGGTCCATTCCGAAATATGTCGCGTGAGCAGCTGGAGAACGTCACCGTGGCTGACGCTCTGAAACACCCCAATTGGGACATGGGGGCAAAAGTGACAATAGATTCCGCCTCAATGATGAACAAAGGTTTTGAAATGATTGAGGCTCGATGGCTGTTCGGATGCCCGCCCGACAAGATTGAGGTGGTGGTGCATCCCCAGAGCATAGTGCATTCCATGGTGGAGTTTAACGACGGTTCCATCAAGGCACAGCTCGGAGTGCCCGACATGCATCTCCCGATACGCTATGCTCTCGGCTATCCGGAAAGGCTCTCCACCGATGCTCCAGGACTGACGCTCTCCCAATATAGCAATCTTACCTTCCAGGCTCCCGACTATGGTAAATTCCCACTCCTTGCCTACGCATTCGATGCCATAAAAGCAGGCGGCAACATGCCTTGCCTGATGAATGCCGCTAATGAGAAAGGCGTGGCGGCTTTCCTTGCCGGGAGAATAAGATTCACGGATATGCCACGTATTGTGAGCCACGTGATGGAGAACGCCCCCTTCATCTCCACTCCATCGCTTGACGACCTGATTAAATCCAATTCCGTAGCCCTCTCAATGGCTGATGAATGGCTGGCAGGTCACTCCTCATGACAATTCCGACACTTAATTCAATAACATAACAATATTAATTTATTCCGCGGCACAACCGCATTATGATGGATACATTTCTTATTAAAGCCACCCAGCTGATTATGGCTTTCGCCTTGCTGGTGATAATTCATGAGTTCGGTCATTTCCTCTTTGCCCGTATATTTGGAGTGAAGGTGGAGAAATTCTATATCTTTTTCGACCCTTGGACCGAACTGTTCAAGTGGAAACCGAAAAAATATATCGGAGGATTCGGCAAACAGAGGGATTTGAAGACGGCTGCCTCACAGGCTCCTGCCGACAGCAACGATTCCGGTAAAGATAACGATGGTAAAAAAGATGGTAAAGGCTCCTTCTGGGGCGATACGGAATACGGCATCGGATGGCTTCCCCTCGGAGGATATTGCAAGATAGCCGGTATGATCGACGAGTCAATGGATAAGGAGCAGATGAAACTACCGCCAAAGGAATGGGAGTTCCGCTCCAAACCGGCATGGCAACGCCTGCTGATAATGGTGGCGGGAGTGCTCTTCAATTTCCTCCTCGCAATTGTCATATACGCCGGGATCGTCTACGCATCCGGTGAGCGATACGTGGCATTCAAAGATGCCACCATGGGTATGGCTTATTCTGAAGCCGCTCATGAAATCGGATTTAAGGACGGTGATATCCCACTCCTTGCCGATGGCGAGGAACTCGATAATCCTGCCGATGCAAGGATGAAGATGATTCAGGCAAATGTCGTGACAGTGCTGCGCGACGGCAAGGATTCAGTCAATATTAAGATTCCGCAGAATTTCATATTCCAACTTGACAAGGAATCCAAAGATGAGAATACTCTCATCAACTTCATGACATACCGTATCCCCACGCTCATCACACAGGTAGCACCCGGCGAGGGTGCCGACAAAGCCGGAATAAAGACGGGCGACCGCATAATCGCAATCGACAGTATCCCTACCGAGTCTCTCGACGTGTTTCTGCCGACTCTTGCCGGACATGAGAACAGCACCGTGATGCTGACCGTGCTCCGACAGAACGATGTAGCCACCGACACACTCAAGATGCCCGTCAATCTTAACGATGCATCCAAAATGGGCGTGGGTCTTGAACTCGACCCCTCGAAATTCTTCAAGACAAACGAAATCCGCTACTCATTGCTCCAATCAGTGCCGAGAGGTATCGAGATGGGCACCGACAAACTGGTGTCGTATGCAAGTTCTATGAAACTGGTGTTCACCAAAGAGGGTGCAAAAAGTGTCGGCGGATTCGGGGCGATAGGCTCAATATTCCCTGAGAAATGGAACTGGATAGCTTTCTGGAATATCGCGGCATTCCTATCTGTGGCACTCGCATTCATGAACATTCTCCCTATCCCCGCGCTTGACGGCGGACACGTGCTATTCCTTCTCTACGAGGTAATCACCCGACGTAAGCCCTCCGAGAAATTCCTTGAATACGCACAGATGTTCGGAATGGGACTCCTTATCCTTCTTCTGCTCTATGCAAACGGAATGGATATAATCCGGCTTTTTAAATAATCATCACTCTCTCAGATAATACGAAAAATGGAAACCATCACACTCAAGCCTCGCAAAGAGGAATCCATACTTCGCCATCACCCCTGGGTGTTTTCGGGCGCAATCGCATCCATTCCGGACAGTGTCGAGGAGGGCAACCTCGTAAAAGTAGTGTCGGCTGACGGAAAGACTCTCGGATACGGACATTATCAGATAGGGAGCATTGCTGTAAGGCTCCTCACGTTCGGCGACAATCCTCTCGCGGACGATTTCTTCCGCACCCGTCTTGAGTCTGCCTGTCGGCTAAGGAAGACTCTCGGACTGATGCGTCAGGACAACAATTGTTTCCGTCTCGTGCATGGAGAGGGTGATTTCCTCCCCGGTCTCGTTATAGATGTCTACGGCGACACTGCCGTGGTGCAGGCACACTCTCCGGGTATGCACTTTGAACGCATGAAGATTGCGGAGGCATTGACCGAACTCCCTGACCTCCCGATAAGAAACGTGTACTACAAAAGCGAGACCACTCTCCCCTACAAGGCCCAGCTTGATCCGCAGAACGATTATCTCATCGGACGCTTCGACGGTAATATCGCTATTGAAAACGGTCTGAGATTCAACATCGACTGGCTGCGCGGACAGAAGACCGGATTCTTCGTTGACCAAAGGGAGAACCGTTCTCTTCTTGAGAAATATGCTCATGGCAGAAACGTGCTGAACATGTTCTGCTATACCGGCGGATTCTCTGTGTATGCCATGAGAGGGGGTGCCCTCAAGGTTGACTCGGTTGACTCCTCTGCAAAGGCAGCCGCCCTTACCGATGCGAATATCGAGCTTAATTTTCCCGGCGACCCTCGCCACAAAACCCATGCTCTCGATGCCTTCAAATATCTGGCGGAGATGGAGAAGGATGCCTACGACCTCATAATACTTGACCCACCCGCTTTTGCAAAACACAGATCTGCTCTGAAAAATGGACTGATCGGCTATCGCAAACTCAATGCAAAGGCGTTTGAGAAAATCAAACCCGGTGGCATACTCTTCACGTTCTCCTGCTCTCAGGTGGTGACACGTGAGATGTTCCGTCTGGCGGTATTCACTGCTGCCGCACAGTCGGGACGGAAGGTGCGTATTCTCCATCAGCTGACGCAACCCGCCGATCATCCCGTAGACATATCTCATCCGGAGGGTGAATATCTGAAGGGACTCGTGCTTTACGTAGAATAATCCTGTGTGGTGGAATGGCGGTTCTGAAGCCATTCCACCATCACATTAATAAATTCAATAAAATGACAAAACAACTTTCATCTTTAATCCTCGCTTCCATGCTTTCTTTCCAGGCAAGTGCTGTGGTTGATAAGAATTTCGACTACCATGTCGACCGATTTGCCGACATAGAGGTGCTTCGTTATGAGGTGCCTGAATTTGACCGACTCTCTCTTAACCAGAAAAAGATGGTCTACTATCTGTCGCAGGCTGCACAATACGGACGTGACATAATCTGGGACCAGAACGGAAGATACAACCTTCAGATCCGCAAACTTCTTGAAAACATCTACACCAATTATAAAGGCGACAGAAATTCCAAGGAGTTCAAGGCTTTTGAGAAATATCTGAAGCAGATATGGTTTGGCAACGGCATACACCACCACTACTCCACCGATAAGTTCACACCCGATTTCTCTCAGGCATTCTTCACCGAGCAGGTGAACGCTCTCCCCGACTCTCTCCTTCCGCTGAATCCGGGCGAGACTCGCGCACAGCTTCTCTCCACACTCACCCCGGTAATTTTCGACCCTACTGTTATGCCGAAGCGCGTAAATCAGGATGGTTCCGGCGACGTAGTGGCTAATTCCGCCAACAACCTTTATGGCGATGGCGTCACTCAGGCGGAAGTGGAGGCATACTATGCCTCTATCAAGAAGCCTAATGACAATCAGCCCATCTCTTACGGTCTGAATGCACGTGTGGTGAAGGAGGATGGAAAAATCAAGGAGCAGCACTACCATCTGAACGGACTCTACGGTCCGGCAATTGCCAAGATAATCTATTGGCTTGACATGGCTAAGAGCGTAGCTGAAAGTCCCGAACAGAAAGCCTATATCACAAAACTTATCGATTACTACATCACAGGCGATCTCCGTCTGTTTGATGAATATTCAATCCTATGGGCAGAGGACACCGCTTGCGATGTCGATTTCGTCAACGGTTTCATCGAGAGCTACGGCGACCCTCTCGGCATGACCGGATCTTGGGAAGCATACGTCAACTTCAAGAACAAGGAGGCTTCATCCCGCACAGAGACTATCTCCGGAAATGCACAATGGTTTGAAGACCACGCCCCGATCGACCCGAAATTCCGCAAGCCGTCGGTGAAAGGTGTGTCGGCAAAGGTGATCAACGCTGCCATGTTGGGGGGTGACGCATTCCCCTCAACAGCAATAGGCATCAACCTTCCGAATGCCGACTGGATTCGCGCTGAGCATGGCTCGAAATCCGTGACTATCGAGAATATCACCGAGGCATACGACATGGCTTCTCATGGCAACGGATTTAATGAGGAGTTCGTGATAGACGCGCCTACAAGAAAACTTCTTGAGGATTATCTCTACATCACCGACATGCTCCACACTGACCTTCACGAGTGTCTCGGTCACGCTTCCGGTCAGTTGCTCCCCAGTGTTGACTCTGAAGCCCTAAAGGAGAACGGCTCCGCATTGGAGGAGGCTCGTGCCGACCTTTTCGCTCTCTACTATCTCGCCGATCCGAAACTCATTGAGCTTGGCATCCTCGACAATCCGGAGGCTTACAAGGCGGAATATTACAAATTCATGCTAAACGGACTTATGACCCAGCTCAACCGTATAGAACCGGGTAAGGACGTTGAGGAGGCACACATGCGCAACCGTCAGCTGATTGCCGCTTGGGTGCTTGAGAAAGGTAAAAAAGGGAAAGTTGTAGAACTCGTGAAGAAGAACGGCAAGACTTTCGTGAAGATCAACGACTATCGGAAACTTCGCGATCTGTTCGGTCAATTGCTTGGCGAGATTCAGGAGATAAAGAGCACAGGCAACTATCAGGCAGGTGCCGATCTGATCAACCGCTATGCCGTGAAAGTTGATCCCAAACTTCACAAGGAGGTGCTTGACCGTTTCTCAAAACTCAACATACCCCCCTATCGCGGATTCATCAACCCCATCTACGAGCCGGTGTATGACGAGAAGGGTGAGATCAAAGACGTAAAACTCAAATACGGCGAAGACTTCAAAGACCAAATGCTCCGTCTGAGCCAGGACTACACCACCCTCGGCTACTGATCACCCAATTGCATCGACTGCAATATATAAAACTAAGGATTATGCGTACCAGCCAACGGACCGCATAATCCTTAGTTTTTTATAGACTGTCTGGATTAATTTTTAACTTGATCTATAAAGCACGAGTTGGGATTGTCGATATCTTATTCTTATCCATATAGGATTCGAATTGCGAATAATCACCCATGAATATATCGAGGTCAACAGGAGTGGTGATCCCTCCGGCTCGTCCCTTCTCCGTATACTGCCATATCTCAAGATGTGGCACACGTGGATAATCCTCATGATAACGCGCTATGAAGAAATCATAATCATCAAAGCCTTTACCCTTCAGATAATTATTATAATACGAATCGTAGGTATAAAGTATCGGTTTCACTCCATAATGACGCTCTATGGCATCAAGCCATTTATGGGCATACTCACATGCCAGATCCTTATATCGCGCCATCTCTCGCTTATCAAGCTCCATGTCAAGCACCGGAGGAAGATCGCCCGGTTCAAGAGGCGTGTTCTCTATAAAATTCTTTATCTGTCCATCAATATCACTCAACCGCAGGAAATGATACGCACCCCTGACTATGCCACATCTCTTTGCCTCAGCAAAATTCCGTTTGAAGGTATCCGCCTGCCAATCCGCACCCTCCGTAGACTTGATTATGGCAAACAATACAGGTTGCAGATAGCGCGAACTATCCACAGAAGGCTTCACCACTCCGGCACTATCGGCATAAAGAGCAAGCCGTTCCCAATCAATCACATACTGATGATTCGACACATCGATGCCATATACCCTTTCACCCGTGGAATACGTCTGACCCTCAGCCGGAGGCAAATCCCCGTCAGTCCATACCCCGAAAGCCACATCTCCCTTCGCAGTAGTCAGTTTTCCGAGTCCCTCCTTCCGTCCGGCACTCCAGAAGCCATGATAACGTGTGCCATCCTTATAATGACACGCGCCATAGCCATCCGGCAGATAATCCTTCAATCCGCCGGTATACGTAAATTCCTTCGCCACCACCACTCCGGAATTAAGTTTCCCGTTATCATCCCAGACACCCTCAAAGAGCTCACCTTTTGACGTGACAAGCACACCCTCTCCGAATGGCTCACCCATCCTCCAATAGCCGGAGAATATCGACCCGTCACTAAATTCCCGGGTCACGTGGATATGTCCCGTCTGATACAAGGCGAAATACACAAACGCAGCCACAACTGCTCCCAATGCCACCAGCAGAAAGACAACGGCAAAAGGTCTACGTCCACGTGGCTGTACAAACGGACGGACAAATCCATTATCATCCGGTTGACCCATACCTACGTTCCCATCAATATCATTATTTTTTCTCCCGGTGTTTTCCATAATAAAATCAATTTCTTATACCACAATCATAACTCCCTGAATACAGACACCCAATCATCCCCTCCTCAGAAAAATTACACAAATTTATAATGTTTTCAATCCCTTATCTGTTGTATTATTTAATTTTTATTGAAGATGTTTATACTTATTTCAAGGATTTATCGGTAATCCCACAAAAAAAGTCCGGGACTCAACTGAATCCCGGACCGATTTATGAAATATCTTGCTTAGATCTATTGAAATTGTCTAAACTTCATTGCAATCAATACTCTTTCCACGGAGTGATCGAGAGGTCTTTCTCCTTCTTGTTGATGAAAGCCTTCACAAACGCACTTGCAAGACGCGCATTGGTCAGCAACGGTATGTTGTGGTCGATAGCCCAACGACGTATGCGGTAACCATTAGTAAGCTCACGCTTGGTATGGTTCTTCGGGATGTTGATGACAAGATCCACCTTATGATTTGAAATCAGGTCAAGCACATTCTCACCCTCTTCATCAGGCCAGCATACTGCCTGAGCCTCTACGCCATTCTGATTGAGGAAATTGGCAGTTCCAGCCGTAGCGTAGATCTTATAGCCATCCTCGCTGAGCAGACGGCATGCCTCAAGCATATCCACCTTGCCGCGTACATCGCCCGAACTTACGAGCACTGCACCCTTCGGGATGTGATGACCCACAGAAAGCATGGCATTGAGCAATGCCTCATCAAAATCCTTGCCAAGACATCCAACCTCACCGGTTGACGACATATCCACACCAAGCACAGGGTCTGCCTTATGCAGACGTGCGAATGAGAACTGCGATGCCTTCACGCCGATATAGTCAATATCGAATGTGGAGGTATCCACCTTCTCAACCTTCTCACCAAGCATGATGCGTGTGGCAGTCTCAATGAAATTCTTCTTAAGTACCTTGCTGACAAACGGGAAGCTGCGGGATGCACGCAAGTTGCACTCGATCACCTTCACATAATTGTCTTTTGCAAGGAACTGGATGTTGAACGGACCGGAGATGTTAAGTTCCTTAGCAATCTGCGCACTGATTCTCTTGATGCGGCGTGCCGTGGCAAGATAGATCTTCTGAGCCGGGAATACGAGAGTAGCGTCGCCTGAGTGAACGCCTGCAAACTCGATATGCTCCGATATGGCATATTCCACGATCTCGCCGTTGCGTGCCACTGCGTCAAACTCGATCTCCTTGGCATTCTGCATGAACGCTGATACCACTACCGGATATTCCTTCGACACTTTTGCTGCCTCATTGAGGAATCGGTGCATCTGCTCATAATCGTAGCAGACGTTCATTGCAGCACCCGAAAGCACGTAGCTCGGACGGATAAGAACCGGGAAACCAACCTCCTTCACGAATGAGTCGATCTCATCTCTTGTGGTAAGCTCCTTCCAACGCGGCTGGTCGATGCCGAGCTGGTCAAGCATTGCCGAGAATTTATGACGGTTCTCCGCACGGTCGATAGAGATCGGGGAAGTACCGAGGATAGGCACGTGGCGGCGATAAAGCTTCATTGCAAGGTTATTCGGAATCTGACCGCCAACGCTCACAATCACACCACGCGGGCTTTCAAGATCAAGGATATCCATTACCCTCTCGAAACTCAACTCATCGAAATAGAGACGGTCACACATATCATAGTCCGTGGAGACTGTCTCAGGGTTATAGTTGATCATGATCGCCTTGTAGCCATGCTTGCGGCAGGTCTCCGCTGCATTGACTGAACACCAGTCGAACTCTACAGAGCTACCGATGCGGTATGCACCCGAACCAAGCACCACGATGCTGTTTCCGGCATTCATGTCGTAAGGTATCGCATTCTCATCAGCTCCGTATGTGACGTAAAGATAGTTCGTAAGGTCAGGATACTCAGACGCTACCGTATTGATGCGACGCACGTGAGGAACAATGTCGAGCGACTTACGGTGAGCACGCACCTTAAGCACCTCCTGCTCCATGTTGCCTGTAGGCTCCTCTACGAAACGTGCTATCTGGAAGTCGGAGAAACCAAGACGTTTTGCCTCTTTAAGCACATCCTTCGGCAAGCTCTCAATCTTATCGTAGGATGAAAGCACCTTCTTATATTTGACGATATTGTCAAGACGCTCAAGGAACCATTTGTCGATCTTTGTCAACTCCTCGATACGTTCAATAGTATAACCCTCCTCAAGAGCCTGAGCGATGGCAAACACGCGGAGATCGGTAGGATGGGAAAGCACCTTATCAAGATCATCAAACTTAATATCGTTGTTGCCTACAAAGCCGTGCATACCCTGACCGATCATACGCAGACCCTTCTGGATAATCTCCTCAAAGCTCTTGCCAATCGACATGATTTCACCTACTGATTTCATCGAAGAACCGATCTCACGGTCAACGCCGACGAACTTCGAAAGATCCCAACGCGGAATCTTGACAATCATATAGTCAACCGACGGCGCAACGTAAGCAGAGTTGGCAGTGCCCATCTCTCCGATCTGGTCAAGAGTATATCCGAGTGCGAGTTTTGCAGCCACGAATGCGAGAGGATAACCGGAAGCCTTGGAAGCAAGTGCTGAAGAACGGCTCAGACGGGCATTGATCTCAATGATTCTGTAGTCATTGGTCTCAGCATTGAATGCATACTGGATGTTACATTCACCGACGATACCGATATGGCGCACCACCTTAGTGGCGATATCCTCAAGCATCTTTATCTGCTCTTTCGTAAGAGATACAATCGGAGCCACAACGATCGACTCACCCGTATGGATACCCAGCGGGTCAAAGTTCTCCATCGGCACAACCGTGAAGCAATGGTCGTTGGCATCGCGGATCACCTCAAACTCAATCTCCTTCCAGCCCTTTAGAGATTCCTCCACGAGAATCTGACGGGAATAAGCGAGTGCACTCTCACAATGACGACGGAACTCCTCATCATTAGTGCAGATACCGCTACCAAGACCGCCCAACGCATAACCGGAACGCACCATCACCGGGAAACCGATGCGATGAGCCACCTCTACTGCGTCCTCAATCGACTCAACAGCCTGCGAAACCGGAGTCTTGATATCGATCTCATTAAGTTTCTTTACGAATAGGTCACGGTCTTCAGTAATCATGATAGCCTCAACAGACGTACCCAACACTTTGACACCATATTTGTCAAGCGTACCATTCTGGTAAAGTTCCGTACCGCAATTAAGTGCAGTCTGACCACCGAACGCAAGCAAAATGCCATCCGGACGTTCCTTCTTGATCACCTCCTCTACAAAATAAGGAGTGACGGGCAGGAAATAGACCTGATCCGCAACTCCTTCAGATGTCTGAATTGTAGCGATGTTAGGATTAATAAGCACTGTAGAGATTCCCTCTTCACGAAGCGCCTTGAGCGCCTGGGAACCTGAATAGTCAAATTCACCCGCTTGTCCGATCTTAAGGGCACCGGAGCCGAGCAGCAAAACCTTCTTCATAACTTCTTATCGATGAAATGTTCAAAATTTTGCCCACAAAATTACAACAATTCTCCCGCATAAACAAGAAATCAAATAAACATTCTCATTTTTTTCAAAAAATATGGAGTCTTATCTTATTTTAAAGAGAATTTTTCATGTTTTTTAGGCAGCATTTAATGAAGTTGTCTAAACTATTTTGATTTGTGAATTTTTTTAAGGAAAATAACGAT
>NZ_SRYB01000034.1:0-53564 GCF_004793975.1 Lepagella muris | reverse complement strand
AACCGAAACACTTAAAAAAGTGAGCTGAATACGGAACAACTAACTGAACACCCTACTTATTAAGCTTCATAGCTGCATTATAATGTATGACAGCATTTGCATAATCCTCCTCTTCCACACACATATCCCCTCTTAATATCCGCACATTATAGGTATATTTACATGGAGTCTTGATAAATTCTTCCAAAATTTTCAACCCGTTCTTCCTTTTCCCTATCTTCAGCATACACAATGCCATCCCGAAATGAGATTGTCTATTATCGTTATCCAACTTATATGCCTTGCTGAAATGTTGCAATGCCATTTCATAATCATTCTTTTCTCGCATACATTCTTCACCAAGCTCTGTAAACTCCTTTGAAATCTCCTTCAGAAGCCTATTCTTCGACTGCAATTCTTTCCGTAATTTAGTTATTACTGAAAGAAAACCGGCAATCATTCTTCTCACGCTTCTTTTTTCAAAAATATGCGTCAGGGTATCAGCCTCCCACAACATCTCAACTACATCATAGAAATCTCCTCGTGAAAAGGCATCAGCTGCCGATTTTGATAATCTGGCGGACTCTGCTTCCCTCAATACGCGCTCTATGACACGGTGATCATTATAGTTATAGCTGAATTCAGAAGCACCTCTACTTACTATTATATCACTACGTTGCAACGGATTGATAAAACGCACGCCTTCCAAACTCCTGCAACGACTCAAAGCCACGTAGGTCTGACCTGCCGTAAATGCTCCCCCCGTCATATCAATAGTGACATTTCCGAATGTTAGACCCTGGCTTTTATGTATCGTAAGTGCCCATGCCGCACGTAAGGGATATTGAGAAAAGGTGCCAATAACCTCCTCTTTTACTTTTCTCTCCTTCTCGTCATAAATATAATTAATATTCTGCCATTCCTCTTTTTCCACAGTCTCCACTCTATGATTTTCAAGCTCTACCTGAATCTTATCCTCAGATATATCTTTGACCATTGCTATAGTACCGTTCACCCATCTATGATCGCGATCATTTCGGATAAGCATCACTTGTGCACCTTTTTTCAATACCAGTTCAAGATCCGTGGGGAGTATCTTTTCAGGAAACTCATCCTTTATTTCCCCCTTAAAGATATACTCCTCCCCACTGAGAGCAGCCATCTTATCATAATTTATGGAAGAAGCCACATCCCGTCGTGTAGTCAGCGTTATACCAAAATCCCCACCATCATCAGAAGCAGTGGACATAATCCTTGAATTAAGTATCGCAAGATCTTCCTTTGTGGTTTGACTTAGACGAAGACGATCAAGCATACTTATGAATTTACGGTCAGTCTGACGATATATTTTCTTCAATTCCACCGATACCAGATTAGCAGAATCATACGCCCGCGCATTAAAAAAGAAATAATCTTGATAATATTTTGACAATATCTGCCTTGATTCATTCGTGACAACCGGCTCAAGTTGGAAAATATCACCGACGAGAAGAAGCTGAATACCTCCAAATGGTTTACCTCTACGTCCTGTAATTGCACGCAACACACGATCTATGAAATCAATCATATCCGGACGCACCATCGATACCTCGTCAATTATAATCAGTTCCAACTCTTTGATAAGCTTTATCTTATTTTTAGAATATCTTCTGCTTTTCTTAAGAGCCATGATTGAATAATCATCATCATCCGGAGGAACCGGTCGCAATGGCATCTGAAAGAATGAATGGATCGTAACTCCACCTACATTCACTGCCGCTACTCCGGTAGGAGCCAATACCACATATTTCTTCTTAATATTATTACAGATATACCGAAGAAAGGTAGATTTCCCGGAACCGGCTTTACCCGTAAGGAATACATTGGCATTCGTGGTGGTCAGCAATTTATACATCTGCTGAAATTCCTCGTTATCCAGATCTATGGTATGTGGAATATCTTTCATCTGCGCTTTTCTTTTCAATAAAGGTAGTAAGTAAATAATACCATTCCCACCAATTATGAACTCTTACATAATAAAATTGGGAACCAACTAAATATTGATTCCCAATCAGTTAAAATTTAGTGGAGCATATCGGACTCGAACCGACCACCTCTTGACTGCCAGTCAAACGCTCTAGCCAGATGAGCTAATGCCCCTCTTTTCTTTTGCAAATTTATAATATTCTATCTACTTTTCAAAATATTTCAAGAAATATTTTGAAAAAATTTTTATACCATATCATAATCATCTAAGAATCACAGATAAAAAAATCACACATCTCCATAAGAATAAATCTGGAGATGTGTGATTTTTTTATCCTAAATATCTGTTTCCTCACAAATTTTTCAGAATGTCTATCCGTTCATGAGGATTGGATGATCCAAACACGTAACTGCCGGCAACCAATATGTCGGCACCTGCCTCGGCAAGCTCAGCTCCTGTCCGATCATTCACTCCTCCATCTATCTGAATCTTGGCATGGCTTCCGCTTTCCTCTATTAGCCTACGTAATCTGCGTGTCTTTTCCAGCGTATGACGGATAAATGGTTGTCCGCCAAATCCGGGATTAACCGACATCAATAATACCAGATCCAAATCTTGGATTATATCGTTCAACATAACCACCGGTGTCGATGGATTCAATGTGACGCCTGCTTTCATCCCGGCTTGATGGATATGCTGAATCGTACTATGAAGATGCTTGCAACTCTCGACATGCACGTTCATCAGATACGCACCACAATCCCTTACTTGCGCCACCCATTTATCCGGCTCAACAATCATCAAATGTACGTCCATGGGCTTGCTGCATATCTTTCCTACAGCGTCAAGCACTGAAAAACCGAATGATATGTTTGGAACGAAAACTCCGTCCATCACGTCAAGGTGTAAATAATCGGCATGAGAATCATTTATCATCTCTACCTCTTTCCGCAGATTCAAGAAATCCGCAGCTAATAACGAAGGGGATACTTCCATGTTAGATTATAAGTATGTGTTGATTGCTTAAAGACTTTCCTTATGTTTGGGTTTGAATGCATTCCAAAGTATGAATATCAGACATACCAATGCTATACCATACCCAAACCATGTCAGATATTTGTTATACTCCTCCACCTTTTCGAAAAGCTGATCAGGTGATACTGTCGTCGACAACCAATAGCCGAGAGCTGCCAATATTCCATTCCATACCAATGCACCAAGACCTGTAAATATGGCAAACTGCCCTATATTCATTCGGGAAAGACCGGCAGGAATTGAGATCAACTGACGGATTGCAGGAATAAGACGTCCGATAAATGTGGATATTGCCCCATGTTTATCAAAATATGCCTCTGCCTTATCCACTTTCTGACGATTAATCATCAGCATGTGGCCGAAGCGACTGTCTGCAAATGCATACACCACAGGACGCCCTATCCATAATGCGATGTAGTAATTTATGAATGCGCCAACAAGAGCTCCCAAAGTAGCAAAACATACCACCATAAAGATATTCATATCCGACCCGGCCCCCGTATTAGTGCAGGCAAGATAAGCTGCCGGTGGCACAACAACTTCCGATGGGAAAGGGATGAATGAACTCTCCACTACCATGAAGAGAAACACAAAAAGATAATTTGCGTTCTCTACAAACCATTGAAAAAACTGGCTGGCATCAAATATTGCCAGAGGTATTAAATCAAGCATCATGTTCAATTTAAATAGGTTATTCAAATAAGTCCCGTAGATTCCAGCATACGCCTGTAATACCGGGCCTTTATCTCAAGTTTCATTGGATAAGCACGGGATGACGAGGGCATACGCCAATGACGAAAGACTCGTTCTTTGCCTTCAACTTCAATTCTACATTCAACCCATTCTCCGACCTTGGGCACTGTTGTCCCGGTAAGACCAGCCACAACACCAGCGGCCTTCTCACCCGTAGTGGCAATAGCGACACATTCCGGCAATGAGACAAGTGTTGACGACAGATCTATCGGCTTATTGATCTGAAGCCATTTGTCGGACGCATTATCCTTTATCCTGACCACTTCCTTGCCGGTATCGCTCAATGCTATCCCTTTTTCTCGAAGCAGGCTTTTGATTTTATCAAGATGAAATGTCTTGTGGGCATCATCCACTAATGCATCCTTACTTCCAAAATATATCAACCCGAATATTCGCCACATGTCGTTGATATAATTCGGATAATAAAAATGCATTGACCATCTATTCTGTTTCGGTGGAAATGTCCCACACATAAGCAGTTTGCTGTTTTCCGGAAAAAACGGCTCAAGAGGATGTGCCTCTGTCAAAATCTCATCCTTCATCTCTTCGTTAATACTGCAACAACATTCTCTGCCAACCGTGCTGCATCTTCAAATGTAAACTGAGTAGCCGACTGCTTCATATCCAGACTGTCAACAATATCCAATTTCATCTTTTCCGCATATTCCTTCATCTTGCCTGAAGCCGCCGATGCCCAAGTGAAGGAACTGAATGTAGCAAACACTTTATTCTTAATCTCCCTTGTAGACATTGCTATCAGAAATTGCTCCACCGGTGGGAAAATCTGCATGGAATATGTAGGAGAACCTACAATCAGACCCTCATAACGGAATGCATCTGAAATCATATAGCTCATATTTGATTTCGACGCATTATGTATCTTTATATTCTTGACGCCTCTCGCTGCAAGCTGTCTGCCGATTTCCTCTGCCACCTCTGCTGTATTTCCATACATCGACCCATATATGATTGTGACACCCGGCTCACTTTCATATTGGCTCAGGCGATTATAGATATCAAGAGCCTTCCCGATGTTTTCATGCCATATAGGTCCATGCGTGGAGCACACATACTTTATATCAAGACCTGACACCTTTGCCAAAGCCTTCTGCACAAAACGTCCGTATTTACCTACGATATTGGAATAATAGCGATACATCTCATCCCAATACCAATCCGTATTCATCTCTGTATCGATGACGCCTCCATTCAATGCTCCGAAGGTGCCGAGAGCATCTCCGGTAAACAATATGCAATCCTCCTCTACATAGGTCATCATGGTTTCAGGCCAATGCACCATCGGAGTCAAATAGAATTTCAGATTCTTATTGCCGAGATTCAGTTCTGCGCCATCTCCCACCTCTATGAAACGGTCATCCTCAATATGATAATATCCCTTGACCATAGATATTGTCTGACGGTTGCCCACAAGTTTTGCCATGGGATAATGTTCAAGTATCGACGGTATGCCTCCGGAATGATCAGGCTCCATGTGATTGATCACCAGATAATCAATCTGCGCATCTCCGATCTGCGATTCTATTGCTCTTATGTAATCGCGTATTGTGCCTATCTCAACCGTATCAATAAGAGCAATCTTTTCGCTCCCCTTAACGATATATGAATTATAGCTGACGCCGTAAGGCAATGGCCACAAGTTTTCAAATCTGTCGGTTGTTCGGTCGTTGACTCCAACATAAAAAACATCTTCTGTAATTTCGCGGATATTCATTATCTTTTTGTTTTACGCTCGGAATTTTATTCCGTTATGATTGTATCATATATTTGCGAAGCATTACGCCTCACCTATTATTTCTTTGCAAAATTACTTAAAAAACAATTCACAACCAAGATTGAATGACTTTATCTGACAATTGAAATGCACCTATACTCACTTTTTTCAATATCCAACCAAGAAATTTTTGTAATTTTGCATCGTTTTGAATCAATGATTTTAACAATAATGAAAACATCCTTAATCACCATCCTTCTGCTTGTCATATCTAATATATTTATGACATTCGCCTGGTATGGACATCTGAAGCTACAATCTTCAGGCATTTCTAAAAATTGGCCGCTTTTCGTGGTAATACTCTTCTCATGGGCTATAGCCCTTGCTGAATATTGTTTCATGGTTCCTGCAAACCGCATGGGTTATAACGGAAACGGTGGACCCTTCTCTCTCTTCCAACTTAAGGTAATGCAGGAAGTAATCACTCTCACTGTTTTTACAGTGGTAGCCATGTTCTTCTTTTCCGGAGAAAAATTGCAATGGAACCACATTGCTGCCTTCTTCTGCCTGATTGGTGCGGTATGCTTCGTTTTTCTTCCCAACAAATAATCTATTATGTTCTATCATTTCGCTCCGGTACAAGGTCATACCGATGCACCCTACCGACATTTCCATGCCTTTACATACGGCTCTGAGTCTATATACTATACCCCTTTCATCCGGTTGGAACATGGCGCATTGCGCCCTCGCGACCTGAAAGATTTCACAAGCGGTCTGAATGATAATCAAAAACTGATTCCTCAAATCATTTTCCGCGATAAGGATGAGCTTTCCGCTCTTGTCAGATTAATGATTGAGAACGGTGCTTCTGAAATTGACCTGAACATGGGATGTCCGTTCCCTCTACAGACAGGACATGGCAGAGGAGCCGCCACTGTCGCCAATAAGGATCTGGCTCATGACGTTGCCGAAATTATTGCGAATAATCCAGGGATAACATTCTCAGTAAAAATACGTCTTGGCTTTTCAGATGCCGATGAATGGAAGAATCTGATTCCTGAATTAAATAAAGTGGAGGTATCCCACATTGCAGTTCATCCGAGAGTAGCCAAACAGCAATATGGAGGACAGCTCATTCTCGACAGCTTCAAGGAAATTCTTGACCAAAGCAAGAATCCGGTTGTATTCAATGGAGAGATACATACCCCTCAGGATATTGATAAAGTCTTAAATGATTTCAATGGAATTAACGGAATAATGATTGGTAGAGGTCTGCTTGCCCGTCCCTCTCTTATTAAGGAATATCTATCCGGTAAGGAATGGGATAAAGCCGACAGAGTGGAAGAGATGCTGAAATTCCATCGTCTATTGCTCGACTATTATTCCGACACTCTATGCGGCGATAGCCAAATTATCTCAAAAATAAAACCTTTCTGGGAATATGCTGAAGAGGAAATCGGAAGAAAAGCCTGGAAGGCAATAAAGAAAGCCTCTAATATGGCAAAATACAATTCTGCTGTGGCTTTAATCTAACAACATTGTTCATAAAAACACTATATGCGTATTCTTATCTTAGCTGCAATGGACAAGGAAGTGCAGCTTATCAAAAACATCCTTGAGAATGCTAAATGCGAAAATGTAAACGGCAACTTACCTATTATCCGGGGATCAATAAATGGACACACCATATATGTCGGGAAATGTGGGATAGGGAAGGTCAACGCCGCCGTCAATACATTATTGCTTATTAACACTTTACACCCCGACTTGATTCTCAACAGTGGTGTGGCTGGCGGAGCAGGGCTTCCGATAGGATCAGTATTGGTGGCTGACAATGTGGCATACGACGATGTATGGTGTGGTCCCGGTACCACCTACGGACAGGCAGACAACAACCCTCTGTTTTTCACACCTTACACAGAAACAATAAATTTAATCCGCGACTCCGGATTGGATAGACATGTGGTATTCGGACTTATCTGTAGTGGCGACAAATTCATCTCTTCATCTGAAGAGATTGCATTCATCCGCTCCCACTTCCCCGACGTAAAGGCTGTCGATATGGAATCAGCAGCCATCGCCCACGTATGCCACATGACATCAACGCCATTCAATATAATAAGAGTGGTCAGCGACACTCCGGGAGAAGGTGAGAACATCAGCCAGTATAAGGATTTCTGGGTAAAGGCTCCGGAAAAGACATTTACCATCTTAAAAGATCTGATTCAACATATCTGACAGATGAAACTCACCATCAAAAAATCGCACATGAAGACCCTCATGCTTCCCATCGCAATGGTGGGAGGCGCGGTTTTCTCGCCTTGGATGCAATATCTCACTTTCCTCTCTCCTTACCTTATCTTCACAATGCTGTTCATCACCTATTGCAAATTGGAGATAAGAGACTTCAGACCTAACCGATTTGAAATCACCCTACTGTTCGCACAGATAATATTGGCTGCCGTGGCATACGGACTCACCTTTTTCTGGAATCGCACGCTTGCTGAAGGGGTGTTCATCTGCTTCTTTATCCCGACAGCCACCGCGGCTCCGGTCATCACCTCAATGTTGGGCGGAAGCATCTCAAAAGTTGCCACATACAGTCTGATGTGTAATGCTCTGGTAGCTGTGACCGGTCCGATTATATTTGCGGCAATAGGCGAACACTCAGAGATATCATTCTTTGATTCGTTCAAGCTAATCCTATCTCAAGTGTTCCCTCTTATACTGATGCCCCTTGCCATTGCGTTGATTCTGCGATATTCCGCGCCTGATATCCATTCAAAAATCGTTAGAATGCAACAATTGTCATTCTATCTATGGGCGATTGCCATATTCATCGTCGTGGGCAGCTGCGTAAGCTTCGCGATAAAGAATTGGACTCCTGACTCTACCGGCACAATATGCCTGCTGGCATTTGGTGCGCTTGTCGCATGCCTGCTACAATTCAAGTTGGGAAGAGTCATCGGCGGAAAATTCGGCGACAAGGTGGCAGGAGGACAAGGCCTCGGACAAAAAAACACGGTTCTCGCCGTCTGGTTAGCTCTCGCATACCTGAATCCATTGGCATCGCTTGCCCCGGCAGCCTACGTAGCTTGGCAAAATATCATCAACTCTTGGCAACTTATGAGACACCAGTCAAGAATAAATGCAAGGAGAATGGACAACTCTATTGGGCAGTAGTAGATGTATTATCCGATGATTTTGAAGGACGGGACTTCCCGTCCTTTTTTATTGTCCCTTTTTTATTACCATTCCTGCCACGTCCCTTTGTCCCGTGCCAATTCCCCTTTCTTTTTCTACTACCTTTATCCTCATCACGTTTATCATAGGAAGGTGCAGCGCCCAACTCCTCAGGCACCGGCAATTTCTCAACCTCTCGCTCCAGAAGGCGTTCAATATTTCTAAATTTACCTCTCTCCTTCTCGCTTATAAACGTATATGCACTCCCTTCTCGGTCAGCCCGCGCCGTGCGTCCGATACGATGCACGTAATCCTCCGCTTCATTCGGCACATCATAATTGATGACTGTCTCTATATTATCTATATCTATACCACGGGAAATGATATCCGTGGCAACCACCACATTAATCTTACCCGCCTTGAAATCAAGCATAACATCCTCTCTTACTTGCTGGTCAAGATCAGAATGCATCTCTCCCACTTTCAAATGCAGCTTACGCAGGGATTTCGCAAGATCTTTCACCTTATGTTTTGACGATGAAAAGACAATGACCCTACGTGGTGGTGTCTCCTTAAAGAATTTCTCAAGAATCGGCAGTTTCTGTGTCTCATAGCACACCACCGCCCGTTGACATATCTTCTCCGCAGGTTTAGACACGGCAATCTTCACCTCTACCGGATTATTAAGTATCTGGGCTGCCAATTGCTGGATCTTAGGAGGCATAGTTGCCGAAAACAGCAATGTCTGTCTATCTTTAGGAAGATGTCCTATAATTTGCATTATATCATCCAGAAATCCCATATCAAGCATACGGTCGGCCTCATCCAGGATGAAAAATGACACTTTCGACAAATCTACATACCCCATGCTGAGATGCGCGAGAAGACGACCCGGAGTCGCAATCACAACATCGGCACCCATTTTCAGTCCTTTTCTCTGTTGCTCATACGTGCGTCCGTCCGTACCTCCATAAATAGCCATGCTGCTGACAGGCATGAAATATGAGAATCCTTGCATCTGACGGTCAATTTGCTGGGCAAGTTCCCGCGTCGGTGCCATGACCACACAATTCACATTATCCTGAGAATAATTATCATTCACAAGTCGCTCTATCACCGGGAGAAGATATGCTGCGGTCTTACCTGTGCCTGTCTGTGCCACTGCAAGAAGGTCATGACCGGCAAGCACGGGGGGAATTGATAATTCCTGAATAGGAGTACATTCATCAAAATGCATATCATATAGTGCATCAAGCAAATCATCATTAGTCAATATATCTTCAAATTTCATTTCTGTCGATGTTATTTGTGCGTAGGCTGACGTCACAAGTTATTTTTTAGGGAGATGAAGTTCAGACAAAACTTCAATTACTCACTGCAAAATTAACGAAAAAAATCAGTTGACACAAATGATGATGTGCCAACTGATTCTTTATCCAATGAAGTTGTTTCCAATAATGAAAGAGACAGATATTATTATCTCATCATACGAAGCCATTTCCGATAGCCAAGAATAGCTATCACCGTGTAAATGGCATACAACAAGCAATAGAACGGAAGTCCCTTATAATAATACAATCCACTGCACACTATGTCTACGACAAACCATATCAGCCACTGCTCCGCATATTTACGCGCCATCATCCATAGCCCGACAATCGACAAAGCCGTCGTGAACGAATCTGCCACAGGCACCGTTGAATCGGTCAGACTCACAAGCATCCACCATATAGCATACCATAAAATAATGGCGACAATTGCTACACCACACCACACTCTTACCGGTGTATGCGTAATCTCACGTCCTGTCTGCTTATTATCCTGACTCTCATCCAACGCCTCCCCCGACTTTTTTTTCTTCGCCCCCCTTGTCCAGGAAATAAAGCCATACACCGCAATTATAAGATAGTAGATATTTATGGCAAAATCCGCATACAATCCTTTGGAATAATATATCCACATTGAAATCATTGGCATGACAACTGACGCAAGCCACACTTTTGCGTCTGCCTGATATTCCCACCAAAGATAAAGTATGCCTACTGCAAAGCCTAATATTTCTCTTATACTTCCGAAATCCATATAATCAGAACTTAAAAACCAAATTTGCCATCACGTGAGTGGGTGCCTGTGCGGCATAGCCTGCATACCGGTAAATCACCTTCTCTCCACCATCCATATAATAGCCTGCTCCGGCATAACCATTATTGAAATATTTCTTATTGAATATATTGTAGATAGAGAAGCCCACTTTCAATTCCTTTATACCCCACACCCTCTTGAAACTATATCCGAGATGCAGATCCGTCAAAAAATATGGATCAAGTTTTGCTTCCTCGCTATGCGCATTTGTCATATACTGTTTGCTTACATAACTGCTGTTGATTGAAGCCTCTGCATTTCCGTATGTGAAATTGAATGAATTGTTAAACAACAAATCCGGAGAGAATGATATCGGTGTGTCGCCTCGATCAAACGATATGGGATTGGTCCACTCATCCTCATATATATACTCCACAAAATTCTTTATACGGTTGCGCGACAACGTGAGATTAAACTGCCAGTCAAACCAATGACACGGTTTATACTCCGTCTGAAACTCCACACCCATTCTGTATGAATCAGGCACATTGACACTTAACGGATTGCCCGTATCAGATAATTCGCCAGTAGCAACCAATTGGTCAGTGTAGTGCATATAATAGAGATTCACTCCGGCAGAAAATACGGGAGTGCTATAAGAATAGCCTAACTCAAAATCATTCAGACGTTCCGATTCCGGTCTATGATTGGGATCACCATCCGTAAAGTTATCACGGGTAGGTTCTTTCTGGACCACCGACCAAGATGCAAACGCACGATGATTTCCACCGCTATAGTTCAATCCTAATTTAGGATTAAAGAAATTCCATATCCTATGCACGTCAAGCACCGCCGGAGCTCCAATATTCCAATCATAATTATCTGATTCTCCCTTTATAGTATAATGGATATGGCGATATTGTAAATCCACGAAAGCCGACAAATCTGAATTTATATCAAAATTTGTACGGACATAAGTATTTATATCGCTTTTCCTTCCGATATTATCATAATATCTCTGGAGTGGGTCGATCTCCCCTATATAATTCCTCACCCACTTTATCTCGCCATAATGATGTCCTTTGAAATTTGTGACAGCCACTCCCGCCACGGCATTCCACCGTGACCGTCTGTAGTTCAACGACACCTGAGCTCCATAGAAATCATTCACGTTATATTTAAGACGTATGAGATCCGACTTCTTAATCTCAGTCCCCGAAGCATCAATGAAAGGAGTCAGACCATACTCCACAAGCGTTCTGTTTGTCTTATACTGGTCATAATATCCATTATCCTTAGTATAATGAAGAGCAGCATTCAGACTGAAATAGTCGCCGAGGTGTCTGGATAGCAACGCCTGGAAATGATGCTGGATATAATTATCGTTCTGATCGGCATAATATGCCGTATTGCCATCCTTATCTGTATACTTACCGCATGGATTATATCTGCGCCCATATTTTACCATTTCTTCAAGAGAAGCATAATCCCATGCCATATAAGTCTTCTCCTTACCACCGAATACAAGGAAACGCAACTGCGTGTCAACATCTCGATATGCAGCCTGCGTGAAATAACTCCAAAGCTCACTTGACGCCCTGTCGATATATCCATCCGAACCCAGATGGCTGATACGCGCATCAAAACTCCAATGATTGCCCAAAAGTCCGGAACCTACCCTTATGGTCTCCCTATTCGTATTATAAGAACCATACGCACCCGACACCTCCGCATACGCATTCTCTGAAGGAGCATCTGTAACCATATTGACGCTTGCGCCAAATGCGCCCGCGCCATTCGTAGACGTGCCGGCTCCCCTCTGAATCTGTACATCCCGCAATGACGATGCCAAATCCGGCATATTAACCCAATACACATTATGACTTTCAGGATTATTTATTGGAATACCATTGGCTGTGACGTTTATACGCGAACCATCCGTACCACGTATCCGCATGGAGGTATACCCCATTCCGGCACCGGCATCAGAAGTAGTGGTCACAGACGGTGTCATTTTCAAGAGATAGGTCATATCCCTCCCATCATTCGTCTTCAGCAATTCCCGCTTTGATACGTTGGTATACGCAACCGGAGTCTTTGAGTTTGCCCGGTTTGCCACAATCTCCACTTCCTCAAGCATTGATGTCAAGGAATCATTCTGTTCAACCGACACATTTTGTCCGTTGGCAACAAAGCTGATGGGCAAGATAGCCATCGCCGATAAAATGTAAATTTTCATAAAAATTTCACTACGCCGGTATTATCCGGATCAGGTTCAAGGGTATAATCTCAGATCATCCAAGCTGAATCTCGTAGAATGAAGTCTATCCGGATTCAATAACCATACAAGGAATGAACACCCCAATTATGTAAATTATCTCTATGAATTACTCCTAATTCGGCTGCAAATTTATATCTTTTTATCAGAATAAACAAACATTTGTTTCCGATGCCATCTTCAAAATAAATAGTCCAGTATCATTTTCCTGCTCATTCCATTTTAAACTGCCTCAACTCATATTTTATAGACTGTCCATCACTTATAGTCATAAATCAACAAAATATATTTATCTTTTCAAAAATTATTATAAAGTTCTGAAACAATTTCTCATTCACGAATGTTATATGAATGTTAAATCAATTAAAACAACCGTCAAAATGAAAAAAAACGACTCATTCAAACAAAGACTTCTGGGACTACAGGGCAACCTCCTAAGTTTTGCATACCAACTCACCACTGACAAAGAAGAGGCTCGAGATCTTCTTCAGGACACCACTCTGAAGGCTCTCGACAACGAAGAGAAATACGTTGATAATGTCAACTTCAAAGGGTGGATTTTCACTATAATGAGAAATATCTTCATCAATAACTATCGTCAGACCGTAAGAAAGGCTACAGTTATTGATCAGACCGAAGATCTATATCACCTCAACATTTCCCAAGACTCCGGTCTTGACACTCCGGAAGGCTCCTTTGCTGTAAAGGAAATCTCTGCTGCCCTTGACGAATTTACCGATGATTATCGTATCCCCTTCAATATGTATGTCGCCGGATACAAATACAACGAAATCGCCGAGAAAATGAATCTTCCGCTCGGCACTATCAAAAGTCGTATCTTTTTCGCACGTAAAAGACTGCGTGAGCAATTGAAAGACTTCAGATAATTACCGACCCCAACAAGATTTATATTTATCCGACAATTATATTCATTTCAATTACGTATTATAACATTTTGACAGTTGACGTAATGAATTTAAATCAGGATCTAAGCAAAACTTATTTATTAAGGACTTATGCTTAACTGAATAACGTTCGGTCTAATTATTTGATTTCAAAGACCGGTCCGATGCTCGGATCGGTCTTTTCTATTTGGAATATGTATTGACAATTTTATAATACACCTCATCATAACTGCGTTTTAACATAAACTATACGTCGGCATAAGATGCCTGACAAAACTTCATATTTAATTTATCATCATGGTAAGTCAATTTGAATTTTCTCTAAAAGAACGGAATGCCGGATTCCATATCGTCACAAATGAGATTCTGTCTCATATTCCTCACCTACCGACGACAGGCATTATTAACCTATTCATAAAACATACGTCTGCAGCCCTCTCTATAAATGAAAATGCCGATCCCGATGTCAGGATTGATATGAAAAGTATTTTCAACCGATTAGTCAAGGAGCGAGAACCTTATTACCTCCACACCATGGAGGGTGACGACGATATGCCTGCTCATGCAAAATCCTCAATTATCGGGGTATCACTTACAATCCCCATCTCTAACGGAAGGTTAAACCTCGGAACCTGGCAAGGAATTTATCTTTGTGAATTTAGGGATTATGGTGGACCAAGAAAAATCGTGGCTACAATTATAGGGGATTGACACAATCCCCTATTTTCCACTTGACACGATTAAACCATCCGATAATCTCAGAACGAGAAATGCAACGATACCCGTACTCCGCTTTTATCACAATCCGGAGTGTCGCGGTAAGTAAGACGCCACACATAATCCACTCGCAGGAATGTCAATATATTGTCCAGACCAACCCCGATCTCCATATAGGGTGTGGATGACATCTTTCTTGCATCCGCATATTCAGGAAATCTGTAGATTGATGGATTATCCTCCGGATTATTCTTACGATTTAATCCACCGACAAGACCCTTGAACGTAACCGCTTCGCGCAACTTCAACTTATTCAGCAACGGGATATGATTAAATAATATGCCATTACCAAAATAAGTGAAATCTATTGAGGCATACTGATCATTCGCAAATTCCATCGCATTCATAAGAGAATAACTCTCAGGCTGGATAGTATACGACAAATTAGCATTTGGCCACATCAGAGCTGGATAATACACCTGACTCCATATCTTGCCGGCTTTAAGAATCAAGTCAGTATAACCAAATGCTGAAAGCCAAAGACGTTTTTGTATCGATAGCTCTGTCTTGTTGACCGTAAACGCTGACCCAAACATGCCTTTGGGTCCAAACTCATGCGTCAATTGAAAAACCCATGCATCCATGTTTACCGGGAGTCGTAGAGATCTTCCCTGAATGAATTTCTCACCCGGTGCCCATCTCAATGAAAGCCTGAATGCCGACTGATTATAACTCTTGTCATGTCTGCCATCTGCAAAATCAAACGGCACCCATCGGGTTGACTCCTGTGTCTCATATCTGAAACCTGCCTCTACAGAGAAATTATTCGGCAGTTCAAGCACATATCCCAACTCCGCAAGACGACGGTATGTGACAAGAATACTCTTTTTCCTTTTTAAGGAAAGAAACATATTGTCAGAGTTGGTGAAGAGGTAATGCTGTCCGAGCATATCAAGATCGTATGAATACGAACCATAAATACCATGTCGTGGCCATTCATACGAATGATTCTTTTTAGGCACAAAAGAATATTCGACATCTGCCTTATATTTCCATTTCCGGTCTTTAGTGCCATACGCCACATATCCCTTGGCAAACAAATGCGGATTCAACGGCGACATTGTCATGCCGCCTACTCGAAAACGCGCACCTTCAACCGTATTTGAACTGACAAGAGTGTTAAGTGGTCCGAAGTCAAATTTACTTGGTCTACCCGTTCTGACGTATCCGCTCTCCATCAGCGACAGCACCTTCTCCCCCCAATACAATATCGGCACCTTCCTCATCTCCTTCATCATACCCCCCATTCTTGATTCCGCTGCCGAGAGTGACACCATCCTCTCTCTCTGCCAAAAATCATCCGGACGCGTCCTTGCTTCCTCCAACTCTAAATTCCTGCCAAGTTTCTTATAAAAATCCTTCAGATCATCTCGCTTTGCATAGCTGAAATTATCGTAGGCGGTGGTTTTTCGTCCATACATCTTGGGTGTGCCTGACACTATCTGCATCTCCAGACAGATATCATCATACGTCTTATGTCTATTCCCGATGGAATCTTTCTCAAAAGACTGATTGATATACAGATTTTCCACATAATTAAGATTTATATCTTGCGGAGTTCGCATCGTGATTTTCTTTACAAACATCGTCGTGTCGTCGACAGGCACGTAAATCTTTCCATTAAAACCCATCGACTGTGGATTATGTGGGGCAAAGGATAACTCCACACACTTCTCATCTTCCACATACACCGTATCCGTGAGATAATACTTATAAAAATCCGGACCGATAGCTGAGAGAGGACTTACAAAACGATTCTGAAGAATCACCACATTATTGGAAAATATATCAATCTCCCTTATTGCATCCTCCAAGATTATCTGCATGTTCTCTTGATTAAGCACCTCATCAAGACCGGCACTCCTATATCCTCGCACAATCTCCTTATCAGCTCCCTCATCCCGGCTTGCTATTCTTGTGGAAGTCTTCTCCTTTAGCATCAGATCCAAGATTCTCTTACCGGTCCAGGAAGATGTGTCTACATAATTCTCAAACACCTTTCCTTTCTTAGACAAGAATCCCTTTGAAAAGTCACTACGGAAATCATTGAGTCCCAATACAGTCTTCTCATACTTATCATAACTGTAATACGGTGCATTCAGTGGATTATGCAATCCGTACTGACGGCGTATACTATTGACAAAATCAACTGCAGGATTATTCTTCTTCGAATATTTCTCCTTACGCGGACGAATCACAACCTCTGCAAGTTCCACTGACATTGGTGAAAGCCTAATCTCTATAACCGTATCCTTCAATATGTCAGGGATTATCTTTGTATCATAACCCGCATACGACACCTCCCATCTTCCCCCCAACGGCAAATCTAACCGGAATGAACCATTCTCATCCGCCACGAAATTATGACGGGGATTCTGTTTAGAATTAATATTGGCAAACGGGAGTGATTCCCCTGTGATTGAATCTTTGACATGACCAAATATCACTCCTCTGGCTCCTGCCGGAATGGCAAGAACGTTAGCTGAGAATATCGATACCACAGTCAACACCTTGGGCATATTTGCCCGCACAAGACCGATTGTCAGTATTTTTTCAATATATTTGGAAAATTTCCTTAATTTATATACCTTTGTCATAACCAGGTGTCAATATTAACGACATCTTTTGTGTCTATCTTATGAAGACCTTACCAAGGCTTACAGCAGGATTGTTAAATCACACGATTTTCAATCTCTGACTGATATTTACGGATAGACACTATATCATAACGTTTTTATATAGCAAAAATGTTATTTAAAAGAAAAGTTTTAGAAATATTATAAATATGGCACTTGAAATAGAACGGAAATTTATCGTTAATGACGACTCATTTCGGCAGATTGCATACAAATCAATAAGCATCCGACAGGGCTACCTCTCCCGCATCCCGGAAAGGACAATAAGAGTAAGGACAATTGATGACAAAGGATTCCTGACAATAAAAGGGAAAAACATCGGTATTGTCAGAAACGAATTTGAATATGAGATACCATTGGCAGATGCCTTAGAGATTCTCACAATGTGTGTTCCTCCTATTCTTGAAAAGACCCGCTACTTGATAAAATACGACAACTTAACTTGGGAAGTAGACGAATTTCACGGTGCCCGTCAGGGACTTATCATGGCAGAAGTGGAGTTGTCTACAAAAGACACTGAAATAACACTCCCACCTTTCATCGGGAAAGAAGTGACAGGAAATCCAGAATACTACAATTCCAATCTCTAAGGCTGCATTCCATTATACCCTTAAAATCGACCCTCAACGACGTTTCTCAAGGGCATTCAGCATAAGTTCCAGCTCGTCTCGCACGTCCTGGAGCTTACTGATTATATCCATCCGGTTGGAGATATTGGAACGGTTCAGTCGTATCTGTTCCTTTGCCGCATCCAATTTCAACCCCCTTATCTTTACCAGATAGTAAATCAGACGCAACGTCTCAATATTATCAGGAGTATAATACCTGATGTTCGTCGCGCTGCGATACGGTTGCACTTCAGGAAATTCACTTTCCCAAAAACGCAATGTTGACTGCGAGACACCCACCAATTCGGCGGCATCCTTTATCTTATAATATTTCTTTGTCAGATCAGATGAAGCCATCAGAAATTCAACCTTTCTTTTTAATTCTATTTATATAATATGAGATACTATTAATCCATCACGTGTCCGGCATTATCCGCCATCTGTATCATTTCCACGTACTCCTCTGGAGTAAGATCCATAAAATAATAGTTCACCGGATTCTGTGCCTCACCCTTGAATCTCACTTCATAATGAAGATGTGGTCCCGTGGATTTTCCTGTAGAGCCGACCTTGCCGATCATCTGTCCGCGTTTCACCTGACTACCCTCCTTCACAAGTATTTCACTCAGATGCGCATAACGTGTGAGATAGTTATAGCCATGGTCTATGTCAATACAATTGCCATATCCGGCCTCCCGCTTTGCCACCGTTATTTCCCCATCTGCCGTAGCATATACCGGCGTCCCTATCGACGCGGAGAAATCAAGACCTTCATGAAATTTTGAAGAACCATAGATAGGATCCCTGCGATAGCCATAACCCGACGACATTGTGTAATCCTCCACTTTTATCGGGAGCACCGACGGGATATGCGACAGTTTATCCTTCTGCTTCCCGACTGCATCTCGAAGCTGATCAAAACTCTGCACCTGTGCAAAAAGCTGTCGCTCCAGAAGATCCATCCGTTGGGTAAGGTATGTGACCAGACCGGCATCCGAAAGCTGCTGCAATTCCCGGTAGCGCGCCTCATTGTCAAGACCGGAATGACGCTGCAACGGACTCATCGGATCCATCTGCATCATGACTCGGTAAAAGTTATCATCCCTATCCTTTATCCGATCCATCACTTTTAGCGTATTGTCAAGACGCCTGTTCAATATCCCATACTGAGCTTTCAGTTCCGCATTTTCAGCACGAAGGTTCTCCTCTGTCGGGGAATCAAAACAATAGAACACGACAAAGAACAGGACTGCCGCAAGCACCACTGCCATCGACCAAAGCCGACCCCATGATGCCAGACGCATTCGCAACGACGGATAGACCCTTTCAAAGTTATCCGTCTCCGGATTATACTTATAATAAATATTCTTTGACAATTTACGTTTATTTATTCAGTAATCTGAAAAAATAAATTGGCTCATTCTAAAATTATTTCATTTCCAACTGTTCCAAGTTATTTTTTAGAGATTACACGGTAGTTTATATTGCAAAATTAACGAATTTTGAATAATTTTGCAATCCAAATAACATCAAGAAAATTTTCTTTAAGATGACATCTAACGAAATCAGAGAATCTTTCAAGACTTTTTTTCGCGAAAGAGGACACCAGATTGTGCCTTCGGCACCTATGGTAATAAAGGATGACCCTACCCTAATGTTTACAAATGCCGGTATGAACCAATTCAAAGACATCATTCTCGGCAACCGTCCGGCAACCCACAAACGCGTCGCCGACAGTCAGAAATGCCTGCGTGTATCCGGCAAACATAACGACCTTGAAGAGGTAGGTCACGACACATACCACCACACTATGTTTGAAATGCTCGGCAACTGGTCGTTTGGTGACTACTTCAAGAAAGAGGCAATCGACTGGGCTTGGGAGTATCTTGTAGACGTACTTAAGCTTGACAAGGACAGATTGTATGCCACCGTGTTCGAAGGATACAAGCCGGAAGGTCTTGAACGCGATAACGAAGCTGCCGGATATTGGGAACAACATCTCCCCGCATCACATATCATAAACGGCAACCGCCATGACAATTTCTGGGAAATGGGTGATACCGGACCTTGCGGACCTTGCAGCGAGATACACATCGACCTGAGATCTGATGAAGAACGTGCTTTGGTCGACGGAGCATCTTTGGTAAACAAAGATAATCCTCAGGTTATCGAGATATGGAACCTCGTGTTCATGCAATATAATAGAAAGGCTGACGGATCTCTTGAGCCACTTCCCGCAAAGGTGATTGATACCGGCATGGGATTCGAACGTCTTTGTATGGCTCTGCAAGGGAAGAAATCAAACTACGACACCGATGTGTTCACCCCTGTCATCTCCGTCATTTCCGACATTACAGGTCTTAAATACGGCGACAACGAGAAAATTGATGTCGCAATGCGTGTGGTTGCCGACCACCTCCGAACTATTGCATTCTCTATCGCCGATTCTCAGCTCCCCTCTAATGCCAAGGCAGGCTACGTAATCCGACGCATTCTTCGACGCGCCGTAAGATATGCATATACTTTCCTCAATAGAAAAGACGCGTTCCTTTATCTGCTCGTAGATAAACTTGTAGAACAGATGGGCGACAGTTATCCCGAACTGAAAGCTCAGTCCGATCTTATAAAGAAAGTGATCAAAGAGGAAGAGGAATCATTCCTTCGCACTCTTGACAATGGCATAAAGCTACTCGACTCTCTTATTGAGAAAGCAAAGGCTGATGGAAAAAATGAAATCTCCGGTAAAGATGCTTTCATCCTTTATGACACTTACGGATTTCCGCTTGACCTCACCGAACTGATTCTTCGCGAGAATGGCATGACCCTCGACCAGAAAGAATTTGATGAGGAGATGGAGAAACAGAAAGCCCGCGCAAGAAATGCCGCTGCTATGGAGACAGGCGACTGGATTGTCGTGAATCCCGGCGAACAGGTATTTGTCGGATATGATGAATCATCTGCACCCACAAAAATCCTGCGTTATCGTAAGGTAAAACAGAAAGGGAAGGAATTTTTCCAGATCATTCTTTCAAAAACACCTTTCTATGCTGAAATGGGCGGACAGGTGGGCGATCGCGGAACACTCACGTCTGCATCCGGCGAGACCATTGAGATTTTCGACACTAAAAAAGAGAATAATATCGGTGTGCATCTCGCTCACAAACTCCCGTCTGACCCGACTGAAGATTTCACTGCAAGTATAAACGAAGCTGCAAGAGCTGCCATCTCTGCCAACCACTCTGCAACCCACCTGCTTCACGAGGCTCTTCGCGAAGTGCTCGGTTCGCATGTGGAACAGAAGGGTTCTTACGTATCTCCTGATTCCTTACGCTTTGACTTCTCCCACTTCCAAAAAGTCTCTCCGGAAGAGATACGCAAGGTTGAGCACATCGTCAATGCCAGAATCAGAAAAGCAATACCTCTTGAGGAAGCAAGAGAGATGCCGATTGAAAAGGCTCGTGAACTTGGTGCCATGGCTCTCTTCGGCGAGAAATATGGCGACAAGGTTCGCGTCGTGAAGTATGGTACATCTGTCGAACTCTGTGGTGGAACACATGTGGCAAACACTGGCAACATAGGTATGGTGCGAATTGTATCCGAAAGTTCAATTGCTGCCGGAATCCGTCGTATCGAGGCTTTGACTGCTGCCGGTGTAGAAGATATGCTTGACAATCTGCAAGACACAATGAACGACGTATCTTCGTTCCTTGGGAATGCAGCAAACGTAAAGGTAGCTGTTGAGAAAGCCATAAAAGAGAATTCCGATCTTAAAAAGCAGGTGGAAGACTTTATGGAAGAGCGCACAAGGCATCTTGCTCTCGAATTGATTTCAAATGCCTCGACAATGAACGGCATAAAAGTATGCTCACTGAAAGGACTTCGTCTTCCCGAAATTGTAAAGAACGTGGCGTTCGCCATTCGCAAAAATTCTCCGGAACACACGATCTTCATCGGAGCTACAATAAACGCTGATAAACCCCTACTCACCCTCATGATCTCTGACGATATCGTTAAAGAGGGTTTCAACGCATCAAACATTGTGCGTGAAGCTGCGAAGCTGATAAAAGGTGGCGGCGGCGGACAGCCATTCTTTGCTCAAGCCGGCGGTAAGGATCTTGATGGTCTCTCTGCTGCATACGATAAGATTATCGCTCTCCTCCACTTGTGAATCTTATAAATTCTGATCTATAAAAATCGGGAGGTTCATTACAGAAACCTCCCGATTTTTTATATTGAAGTTGTTTAAGTTATGAAACGCGTGCATAATCCAAACATCACAAAAAAATCCGCGATTTTATCTATAACCTTCGGAATATTATCCGGCATCTCATTCAATATGGTTGCCGATGACTATGTAGTGGTTGGAAGAAACGCAAAAATATTTGATTCTCCCAATGTCAAAAGCTATGTGACCCTCAATTCAAAGAATCAGGAGGTAACACTCATTCCCGGAATGGCTCTGAAAAAACTTGAATCAAACAACGGATGGCACATGGTGGAATATTCACCGGGTCTGAGAGGATTCCTTTCCGTGCAATCCACTGCCAACGGACTGAAAATACCTGAAAGCGGCTCATATCCCATTAGAAATATTAAGAACAAACAATTAAAGGTATCCTGCAAGGAGAATATCTGGAAAGCCGAGACCGACAACAAGATCTACAAGGGTAAGCTATTCAATAATATCGTGATTTTCTTCAACGATAAAAATCAGCCGGCATATTCCCTCGTTGAATTAGAAGACGGAATCATCGCCATCTCCTACGATAATGCCGTCACTAATTTTTTTTAGACAGTTCAATTCTTTGACTTAGACGGCAGGAAATATTGCCCCTTACTTTGGGTGATTTTCCCATAAGCAACCGCATGACGGGGACAACTGTGATAGCATGCAAGACATGAGCAACAGTTGTCCCCCCATTTTGGACGACCATCCGACATCTGCACATTACCCAGCGGACAACTTTTTGCACATATCCCGCAACTCACACAAGTTTCCATACTATGCCATTTCCCCGGGAATATTCCCCAACGCTTAAACAGAGGATAGACCGTCTTGCTCTTAAGCCATGCCATGCTCCCTCTTACAACGTCAATAGTCTCCCGTTGCTGCATAATGCCCCTGCATATCTCCTTTAGCCTTAAGGGTGCATCTGCAAGTTTCTTATCTGCCAAATCCTTAGAATCAACGTCAAACCCGGGCAACAACACATAATTATTAGGCATTATCACGCTCCATATCGACCTGACCTCAACGTCCCTTCTCCTGAACGCATCCTGCAACATCTCCGGCGACATGGCAACCTCATCCCCACATGTCATGACACACCATATAGGGAGTTGACCTACTTTGACTTCATTCCAAAATGAATCCGGAAGACGATTGATAAAATCCATCACAAGCGGAGGTACCCCCCAAGAATACACCGGAAATACAAAACCGACCGACATTCCATCCGGTGATTCCTCTTCGGCAATCACCTTCGGAATAAACTCAACCCTCTCCAAGAGTTCCTTCGATAAGAAATTGGCTACATATCGCGAATTTCCGGTACCGGAAAAATAATATATCATCGTCCTAAAAATTTAATCAGAATTCAACTTGCCGTGAATATTTTAAATATAAGTTCCTTCAGCAATTCATATTCATTCTGCATGGAACCGATTCCTTTGCTTTGCGCATCATATTCCCGCAATGAATGTATCGCCGCCAATGCCATTCTTGCATTATAATACTGTAGGGCGGTGCGGTATTCCTTCAGTCCATAGCTCGATTTAAGGTCAAGAGCCGCCTGAAGGGAGGCATCCGACTTATCCTTAGTGACTGTCGCTATAAACAGTTTCGAGAAAAATCCAAACAACGTTGCCACTATCATTACCCCGGGATTCTGTTTCGGATTCTTTGAAAAATAATCCACTATCCTTATTGATTTATGATAATCCTTACGCGACAAGGCATTGATCAGCTCAAACGTATTGAAATCCTTTGAGATGCCGATATTTCGTTCTATCAGATCAGGAGTGATACGCTTTACGTCCTTCCCACACGCCAATATAAGTTTATCTATCTCTCCAAAAAGTTTGCTTAACGGATTCCCTATGTAGTCGCATAGCAACGACACAGCCTTATCATCTATACCGAATCCTTTTGATGCACAATAATCCGTAATAGGTCCCGGCAATTGATAGTCTTTCAACTTTTCACTCCTGAACACCACCGCAGAAGAATCCTTCAAGCTCTTCATCAATTGCGACGTTGCAGACAAAGAATCCCCCTTATACACCACCCCCAATACTGTAGTTGCGTTAGGGCGGACTACATACGATGCAAGCTTGTCAAGTTGTGATTTGGCCTTATCCATTGTCTGAGCCTCCTTAAGAAGCACAAGCTGACGCTCCGACATGACAGGATATTGCTGTGCACTCGCTATGATACTGCCGATATCCGCGTCCGCACCATAATACACGATGGAATTGAAATCCCGGTTCTCTTCATCAACTACATTATTTTCCAATGCCCGCGTCAACTCGTCAATATAATATGCCTCCTCTCCCATCAGTAGATAGACAGGCGCAAACTGCCCCTTCTTTATTGAAGTCATCACCTCGCGGAAAGATGGACCTGTAGATTTCTTTGCCATATCGGTATATTAGTTTTAGGAGTCTATTGCTGACTTTGTTTTAATGAAAAAATACTTTCTGAAGCGATACAGGAATATGGCTGTTGCCATCAGACTCGCCAATGCAGCCCATGGAATCTCACCATTCTCCACTATTCCCAATCCATTGACGCCATCTGAGTCTGCACCACCTATGAAATGATTGGAAACAACCACTACCGAGTTGTTCAATGCGTGTGCGAAGATAGGGAGCCACAAGGTTCTTGACCAATTAAAGAGATAGCCAAACATTGCGCCCATAAGCAAACGAGGCACAAAACCAAAAAATTGGAAATGCATTGTCGTAAACACGACCGCGCCTATCCATATAGAGGCTGTATTTCCTATTCTCGAACGGCTCATGATCCCTTGCAGTGCTCCACGAAAAAACATCTCTTCGGAAAATCCTGTGAGCACACCCACTACCCCTACGGTAGCAAGCATACCCCATATCCCTTGATAGTCCAAAGCCACTTTTGTCATGGTGGCAGCCTGATCCTCCATATCCCGAAAACTTTTCTCTATGCCTGAAGCCCATTCCGGGAAGTGGATATTTTCATTCCAATATATCACCTGGTTGAGAGCCGGTAATGCCAGCACAAATAATAATATCACCCCAATGATACCCTTTAGAGATGGTGACGTGCTCAACCCAAGCCAACCACCGGGAGAATCTGAGGAATATCTTGCACACAACCATGCCGGCAGACAGAACACGATTAGACACTGCAATGCTGAGGTCAACATCATATAGGTGTGATTCTGATCCCCTCCACAGGCGGCGGATAGTCCCAATAAGATGCCCCCTAAGACTAAGAAACAGACACTGAACGCACCGAACAATACCATCAGACGCAGCCCGGCATTACCCCTTAGATTTACCTTCCCGTCATTTGCTATCATCAAACTTCTTCCTCCTGAAAATAAAATTCCGTCCAAGATACTTCTCTCTCACCACAGGATTCTCCGCAAGCTGTTCGCTTGTGCCTTGGAACAAGATTTTACCCTCAAACAGAAGATACGCCCTGTCTGTGATACTGAGTGTCTCCGGAGCATTATGGTCGGTGATAAGGATACCGATATTTTTCTCCTTCAACTTGTAGACTATCTCCTGGATATCCTCAACAGCAATAGGGTCAACACCGGCAAACGGCTCATCAAGCATTATAAACTTAGGGTTTATTGCCAGACACCTTGCTATTTCTGTGCGTCGGCGTTCTCCACCCGACAATTGGTCGCCCAGATTTTTTCGGACTTTCCCAAGACGGAACTCTGCGATAAGGCTCTCCAGTTTCTCTTTCTGATACTCCTTTGTCGTAGGGGTCATCTCAAGGACAGCCCGGATATTATCCTCCACACTGAGTTTCCTGAATACGGATGCCTCCTGCGCAAGATAACCGATACCAAGTTGTGCACGCTTATAGACGGGATACCCCGTTATATCAATATTATTAAGGTATATCTTACCCTCATTCGGTGTGATCAGACCCGTGGTCATATAGAACGTCGTGGTCTTGCCTGCCCCGTTGGGACCCAAAAGACCTACGATTTCTCCTTGCCTCACATTGATGGAGACGTGATTTGCTACAGTTCGCTTGCCATATTTCTTGACAAGGTTATCCGTCTGCAATATTCCGGGTTCAGATTCAGTGACCACCATATTCTCCGAAATCTCACCCTCCGGAGTCTCTATCTCATCATCCACTTTCACCACCTGCTCAAGCATATCAGGCTCCGTCGCAGTTTCCAGTTGCTTTGCCTCTGCCTTCTCCTCAGCAGTAAGTGCCGGCGTGGATCTCTTTTTAAAAGGGAATAGCTTCATCAGTAAAAACAGTATTAACGTGCATCGGTAGGAAGAAGAGAACGGATGTAATCCGTAAGCAACTTTATAGCCACATTATTATTCCCCCCTTGCGGCACTATGAGATCGGCATAACGTTTAGAAGGCTCAATATATAGCTCATGCATGGGCTTAAGCATATCCCGATAGCGGTCTATCACCATCTGTGGAGTACGGTTACGCTCCACACAATCGCGGAGTATGACCCTTATCAGACGCTCATCGGCATCCGCATCCACAAATACCTTCACATCCAGCATATCCCGGAGTTCCTTATCTGTAAGAACAAGGATACCCTCGACCACAATCACTTCCCTCGGTTTGACAACCACCGTCTCCTTCATCCTGGAGCAAGTGATGAAATCATACGTGGGCATATCTATGATCTTTCCCGCTTTCAGTTCTCTGAGATGACGGCATAGCAAGCTCCATTCAATCGACGCCGGCTCATCATAATTCATCTTAAGTCTCTCCTCAAGAGGGATATCAGCATTATCCCTATAATAGGAATCCTGAGGAAGCACTGCCACCTCATCCTTAGGAAGAGAATCTATTATTTTCCTTACAACCGTAGTTTTGCCTGAGCCTGTGCCTCCGGCGATACCGATCACCAACATTATGCCTATCGTTTAATTAAATTTTCATATTATCCTCCGGAGAGGTGTGCATCACACACAAAAATACACGTACGTCCGGGAATAGCATCCCGGCAAACGCATCCTTTTCACGCAAAATTACTAAAAAAACATAAACAGACCAAACATTATGCTCCTTTAAGAAGTATATCTTTATGACCGAATAGTTATTCACTTTTTCTTTTGTGAATACCTGTTTGTAATTTTTTATTAATTTTGCAGTAAATATAACGGAATGTGTCTGTCGTCGGCTATCGGCGGGAGAATGATTCCAGACTAAATTTAGACTATGGTAGTTTCTTCAATTGCTTCTTTCGGACGATACTGCATGTTTATGATGCAGGTGTTCCGTACCCCCGACAAATGGAAAGTCTTTTTTCAAAGACTCGTCTCTGAAATCAGTAAACTGGGTGTTGACTCAATCCCATTGGTCATCATCATCTCCCTTTTTATCGGAGCGGTGATTACAATCCAGATGACCATCAACATCGTCTCGCCCCTTATCCCATCCTATTCCACCGGACTCGCCACCCGCGAAATCCTACTGCTGGAATTCTCCTCATCTATGATGTGTCTTATCCTTGCCGGCAAGGTAGGCAGTAACATAGCCTCTGAGATCGGGACGATGAGAGTCACCGAGCAAATTGATGCCATTGATATTATGGGCATAAACTCAGCCAACTTCATCGTGCTGCCGAAAGTAGTTGGATTCGTACTTTTCGTGCCGGTGCTTTGTGTGCTCTCAATGTTCATGGGTCTGGTAGGCGGATGGTTTATTGCCCGCTTCACCACAATGATATCTGTAGAGAATTACGTGTTCGGCATACAATCCTTCTTCAACGAATGGTACGTATGGTATGGCATCATCAAGACCCTTGTCTTCGCCTACATCATCGCAAGCGTGGCAGCATACTATGGCTACTACGTGAAAGGCGGTTCGCTTGAAGTCGGACAGGCAAGTACAAAGGCGGTTGTATCAAGTTCAATCCTCATCCTTCTCGCCGACGTGATCCTCACAAAACTCCTTCTCCAGTAATACCCTCCTCAATGCGTTTATAATATGATTGAAGCTAAAAACATATCAAAATGGTTCGACGGACAGAGAGTGCTGTATGACATCTCCGCCACATTCGACACCGGAAAGACAAACCTCATAATCGGACAGAGTGGTTCCGGAAAAACCGTATTTATGAAATGCCTCATCGGGCTTCTAACGCCGGAAGAGGGCACAATCATGTATGACGGACGAAATTTCCGCGAAATGTCGGTGCAACAGAAGAGAGCTCTGCGTTCTGAGATTGGTGTCCTTTTCCAAGGATCTGCACTCTTTGACAACGAGACTGTGCTCGGCAATGTGATGTTTCCACTGAAGATGTTCAGTCCCCTCTCTCATGCCGAACAACTCGAAAGGGCTCACTTCTGCATACAACGCGTGGGGCTCACAAATGCCGATGAGAAATATCCCTCCGAGATATCGGGCGGTATGCAAAAACGTGTGGCTATTGCCCGCGCCATCGCATTAAACCCCAAATATCTTTTCTGCGACGAACCGAACTCCGGACTTGACCCAAGAACGTCAATCCTCATCGACGAACTTCTGAGCGACATCACCCATGAATATGGAATCACCACGATCATCAACACCCACGACATGAACTCCGTGCTGGGTATCGGTGAGAAAATCGTGTTCATAAATAAAGGACATTGCGACTGGATCGGCAACGACAAGACTATCTTCCGCAGCACAAGCCAGTCGCTGAATGACTTTGTATTCGCATCACAACTTTTCCAAGAGGTAAAGAAATTCTTAGAGAGAGAGTATGAGGCGAATAAAAATGTCTGAGAACTGAGTCTTTACCAGCTCAATATCTATATCCCTGCCGATTTCTCGCGCCATGGAGGTAACTCCCCGGTCGACAAATCCGCAGGGATTTATTATTGAGAAACCATCAAGCGATGTGTTGACATTAAGGGCAAGACCATGCATCGTGCAGAAACGTGAGCATTTCACTCCAAGTGCACAGATCTTTCGTTCATCAGATGTGCCGGCGCCTATCCACACCCCGGATGCACCATCTACACGTTCACCCCTTATGCCATAAAGGGCAATCGTCTGTATGACCGCCTCCTCAATCAACCCGACATAATCCTTCACTCCAAGATGATGACGTTCGAGATCAAGTATCGGATACGCCACAAGTTGTCCCGGTCCATGATACGTCACATCCCCGCCACGTTCCACATGATAACAATCCACACCACGAGCTGCCAACATGCTCTCCGAGACCAAGACGTTGCTCTCCTTCGCATGTTTCCCTAAAGTGACTACCGGTGTATGCTCCACCAGCAGGAGATATTCTCGCGATGGCACTCCGCCACGCTTCTTAATCAATACCATTTCATCAAAAAGGGTATGTTGTAACCTCCATGCTTCACCGTATGCCATTACGCCAAGATTCCTGACCTCAATGGCAGGCTTGATATTATCCATTGAATATTATCGTGAATATTTAATTCCCCGGATTATTTCACATGCTTCTCTGCATGATAACTTGACCGCACCATCGGACTGCTCTCTATATGACGGAACCCCTTTCGCTTGCCTATATCACCATACTCCGCAAACACGGATGGATGAACATATTCCTGAAGAGGATAATTACTCTTAGCGGGCTGTAGATACTGACCGATGGTCATAACCTCACACCCTACCGACAGAAGATCATCCATAGTCTCCAATATCTCTTCGCGAGTCTCGCCAAGACCAAGCATTATACCCGACTTCGAACGTATCCCGCTCTTGGCAATATGCCCTATCACCTTCAGAGACGTGTCGTATGTAGCAAACGTCCTGACCTCCGGAGTGAGACGTCTGACGGTCTCCACATTATGGGAAATCACATCCGGATGTTCGGCTATCACAAGATCCACCAGATCCAGTCGTCCTTGAAAATCCGGAATAAGAACCTCCATCGTGATTCCGGGGCAATTCTCCTTCAGACTCCTGATCATATCCGCCCAATGATGCGCTCCAAGATCCGGAAGGTCATCGCGATCTACCGACGTGATCACCACATGACGCAGATTAAGCTCCTTTATGGAAGACACAATATCATCAATCTCCTTCCTGTCTATCGGCAACGGCTTGCCGTGAGTGACATTGCAGAACCTACAGTTGCGGGTGCATATATTACCACCGATCATAAACGTGGCTGTGCCGTTTCCCCAGCATTCCGCCCGGTTCGGACACATCCCGCTGCTGCATATCGTGTGGAGATGCTTCTCATTCAAAAGCCCTATCACCTGACTTGTCTTGAAGCCTCTCGGCAGTTTTATTTTAAGCCATTCCGGTTTCCTTCGGTAATCCACCTTGCCATTAGACGAAGTGCCATTCTCATCGGTTGTCATATCTGTTGTTTTCATTTATTTAGATTTAAGAGTTCGCTTTACAAAATTTGAATTATTCAATAAGTACCTGCGAATAATAAATGTGCATATATAGGGATAAGATTTTATGCCGTTCTGCACTCTTGAAGTTGGAGTGTAACCAGTACTACTCGACTGATGAGAGAGTATGACATAGTTTGAAAGATATTCATAGATTTGTTTATTTATTATTCATAGGTAATCATTCATAATGAAGTTGTCTAAACTTCATTACAAAATTAGCGAAAAACCTTATCATGTACAAATATTAATCCGTAGTTGTCACCCATACCAACCCAACAATGAATCTACAAAACACACCTTATTCAACCTTCTTTTACCTAGTCAATGAGAAAAAAATGATTATTTATAACAATTATACTAAATATATTATTGTCATTTAACAACCTTTTTTGTAATTTTGCGAAAGTTAAAAACGGATGCCGGCAAATCCGGATTACGTATAGAATATCATGGGAACGATAATCTAAATTAAGATAATCTAAAATTATGGAACTTATCAAAAATCACATATCTACATTTTTATGAAAAAGTATTATCTTACACTTGGGCTTATACTGTGGGCTATCGTGGCTTATGCTGCCGACGGCATCAGTTGGTCATTCCGACTGATCGGTGACAACACCGGGAATCCCGCAATTGAAGCCACTGCTGATGTCGATCCGGGCTATCATCTTTTCTCCGTTGACAATCCGGAAGGTGGCTCAGCCCCACTTGAATTTTTCTTCGAAGTGAAAGGTTGTCAGCTTGATGGGAAACCGGTAGCTAACAAGCCTTATACAAAAGTCTTCGACGAAATCTTTGAGGTTGACCAGCATTTCTACACCGGTAAGGTGACGTTCACCCAAAAACTGAAGCCTACGGAGAAAAATTTCTCCGTCAGCATGGAAATTAAAGGACAGATCTGTAACGACACAGGATGTATCCCCGTATTCGCATCCCATTCCTTCTCCGGTACTGCCCCGGTAGCTGAAAAAGCTGCTGCTCCGGAGCCTGAGACTCCGCTTGCTCCGACAGCCGAGAAGAACGACGCTAAGGAAGAAACCGTAGCCTCGGCAACAATGACAGATTCAATCACAGGCTCTCTATCAGCGGCAACCGCTACGCCTGACAATATCGGTAGTGATAATCTCGCCAAGGAATGGTGGAGCAATGTGGAGAAGGAACTTAACGCATTCTCCGACGAACCGGCTAAGCAAGGTCAATCTCTCCTCTATATATTCCTTGCAGGCTTTATCGGTGGTCTTATCGCCCTGGTCACTCCTTGCGTATGGCCTATGATCCCGATGACTGTAAGCTTCTTCCTAAAGCAAAATAAGTCGCGCAAGAAATCCGTGATGACAGCATCCATATATGGTCTCTCGATCATCGTCATCTATGTGGGACTCGGACTTATTGTCACAGCCCTATTCGGAGCATCGGCATTGAATGAACTTGCCACAAGCGCAGGTTTCAACATTGCATTCTTCCTCCTCTTGGTGATCTTCGCAATATCATTCATGGGTGGTTTCGAATTGACACTCCCCGCCTCTTGGACCAACAAGATGGACTCTAAAGTGGATTCCACCACAGGCTACCTCAGCATCTTCTTCATGGCATTTACCCTTGTGCTCGTGTCATTCTCCTGCACAGGTCCGATCATCGGCACACTCCTCGTGGAGGCTGCCGCCACATCCAATTTCATCTCCCCCGCTGTCGGAATGTTCGGTTTTGCGTTGGCACTCGCCCTACCGTTCTCTCTCTTCGCAATGTTCCCGACCATGCTTAAATCAATGCCTAAGAGCGGAGGCTGGATGAACACCGTGAAAGTGGTGCTCGGATTCCTCGAACTCGCACTTGCACTGAAGTTCCTCTCCGTGGCAGACCTCGCCTACGGTTGGAGAATACTCGACCGCGAAGTCTTCATATCTCTCTGGATCGTGATATTTGCCCTCCTCGGTCTATATCTTCTCGGCAAACTCACATTCCCACACGATGATGAAGTGGAGAAAGTGAGCGTCACTCGATTCATGCTTGCATGCATCTCCCTCGCATTTGCAGTCTACATGCTACCCGGTCTCTGGGGTGCACCTCTAAAGAGCATCAGCGCATTCTCACCGCCGCTCTATACTCAGGACTTCTCTCTCTATGAAGGCGAAGTGGCTGCTCAGGTAGATGATTTCGAAGAAGGCATGAAGCTCGCCAAGCAACTCAACAAACCTGTCCTGCTCGACTTCTCCGGATACGGATGCGTCAACTGCCGCAAGATGGAGGCTGCCGTATGGACCGACCCAGATGTAAAGAACTCAATCGACAATGATTTCGTGCTCGTCACTCTGATGGTCGATGAGAAACGCGCACTTCCGGAACCGATAAAAGTGACCGAGAAGGATGGCACTGTCAGGACCCTCCGCACCTACGGCGACAAATGGAGCTATCTCCAGAGGTCTAAATTCGGTGCCAACGCACAGCCGTTCCACGTGATTGTAGACAACGATGCCAAGCCCCTCGCTCCGGCATTTGTATATAAGGAAGACATTCCCGCTTATAAGAATTTCCTGAATACCGGCATCGACAGATACAAGAAGGGGAATTGATAACCACCATTTGAAGTGACCGCTTCCAACATTAAATAGAAGAACCGACTTCATCACAATCGTATTTTAACGAATTTTATAATAACGAAAGCCTTCCGCGCATGCAATTATGCACGGAAGGCTTTCGTTTATTTATTATGAAAAAATTATCCATGAAAGAATTATCTAAGATATCATCTCTCGCTATCGCTGCTCTTCTACTCACCGTAGGAACCGCACACGCAACATCTCCGGAATATCTCGCTCTCGTAGATTCTGCCGACAATTTTATCCGGCATCAACGCTGGATGGAGGCAGAAAGCACAATCATATCCGCGTTGCGTCTTGAGCCGGCAAACTACACCAATTCCATGCTCTTCTCAAATCTCGGAGTGGTGCGTACCGAACAAGGGAAATACAAGGATGCTGTTGAAGCTTTTAATCTCGGACTCTCAATCGCGCCCGAATCAAAAAGCATTCTCAACAATAGGGCACGCACATTTATGCTGATGAACGACTACGACGGTGCGCTTACCGACATAGACGAGAGCCTACGTCTCGATTCAATTCAGGAATGGCCTCTACAGATGCGCGGTCTTATAAGGATTAGCCGCAACGATACTATTGGCGCGAAACACGACCTCCTACTCCTCGCAAAAAATTTCTACAAAAACGACAAAGCATTTTCCGGATTAGCAAGAGTAGCGGAAATGGAAGGCAACAACGAGGATGCAATAAAATATTATGATGAGGCTATCACCATAAACGATGATCCCGACATCCGATCCGCACGCATACTTCTAAAGATAAAGATGGAGAAATATTCAGAGGCTTCAAAAGACATACGCGAGAGCCTTGAAAAACATCCGCAATACCCTCTCTTCTTCGTATGGAGAGGTTATCTGCATCGCCTAAACTACAGATATGAGGAAGCGGATGCCGACAAAAAGTCAGCCATCAGCAAAGGGGTTGACCCTCAATTTGTTGAGCAGTTCATTCCCAAAACATCAAAATAAACTGACTCTCATCCTTTTTAGAATCACGTCCAACAATCATGATTCATAAAAAATCAGGTGACAAATACCCCTACGTTACAAAAAAATTATTAACTTTGCACTCGTAAACGTAAAACCTCTTTTCTTTAGAAATCATGAATCCCTTTTTTCAACATATCGAATTTCTTCTATTGCGCCACGATTGCGTGGTTATTCCCGGATTAGGTGCCTTTATCGTAAACATGGTGCCCGCTCACATCGATTATGAAAAAAGGGTGGTCACTCCCCCATCTCGTTCACTGATGTTCAATCAGGCTGTCGCCCTTGACGACGGTCTACTTGCCAACTCCATAGCAAGAAAAAACAGCATATCCTTCGAAGATGCCCGTCAAATTGTGGTGCGCCACGTGGCTCTTTTCAAAGAGGAGCTTGAGAAATCCGGGAAAGCCTCGGTAGGCAATCTGGGCACACTCTCTATGGGCGAAGAGGGCAATATCATATTCTCACCGGCAGAATCCAACTTCTTCTCCCCCTTTGCCATCGGATACGCCTCAATCCCACTCCAATTCCATTCCGATTCAACCGACCCTCAACAGGAGAGCGAGAATACCCAATCATCCGACAGACGTTTCAATCTTAGGATAACCCCCACATTTACAAAAATAGCAGTGATGGTGGCAGTGATTCTGACTGTCGTGATAACCGTAATACTGAACCCACTCCCCTCCGACAATCGGGAGCAACGAGCTTCAGTCGTGCCTGTGGAATCAATACTGAAATCCACGCCTGCCACACCCGCAATTGAAAAAAGCATACACGTGACGGATTCCATACCGGCTCCTGCAATAAAGGAAGAGTCTGAACCTGCTATTCCCAACCACTACATAATAGTGGCTACATTCCGTTCAGCAAAGGAAGCAGAAGAGTATGCCACAAAAAATTCCACTTCCGAATTTCAACTCTCCGCCATACCATCACGCAAAGTTACAAGAGTGGCAGTAGCCGCCTCCGACAACAAAGCAGAACTGCAAAAAGAACTAAACTCCCGGACCATATCATCAAAATTTCCAAAAGCATGGATCTGGAGCCGCAATTAAAAAGAAAAAATGAATCATACCATAAAAAGTCGGAGCATCAAATTGACGCTCCGACTTTTTTCATCACACATCAAAAACGGCTCATAAAACACGACTCCATTATCATCCAGAAATAGGGGTACCGATTCCATATAAATACTCAGGAGCAAAGTCAGCTTCATTCGGCCATTCTATAGTATTGAATCGTATTGCAAATTTCTTAAAAAAATCCAAGTCTTTTAATGGCTGGAATACAGGTCCATTAAGAGAATCCTTGAGATCCACCATTCGCATCTCGCCATTGTTAAACCACAATTTGATACGATACTCGTTGACATATTGAGCTTTTATAACTTCAAGAAACATATTGCCTTTATTTAAGTGGTTCAATCTTATTCGGATGTTCTCCATTTATTGCCTTATTCCATGCCTCCAAGAGTTCCTCTTTATGCATATCCATCCATTCAAATATCATTTTGAGTGCACGAGCAGGCATTTCCCCCCTAACTATTCCATCCTTTATATTTACAATACATTTATGATCTCCATACCAAGCATGAAAATGTGGTGGCATGTGGTCCGAAAAATTTAGGAATATTATTATTCCATAGAATGAACTTATCTGAGGCATAGATTTCTTATTTTTGTCATATATCAATATTCTTCATCGGAATGTAAATCCGACATTACAAATTTATAAAATATTTCACAAATAGCCAACAACTTATATGTAAAATCAAACACATAATGCACGTCATGCCATTACATCATGCACAACAAATTATATTGTGCATGATGTAACAGCATATTATACATAATGTAACATCCTATTGTGCATGATGTAGCGCCATATTGTGCATGATGTCACTCCTTGATGTGCATGATGTCACCAACTTATTGTGCATGATGTCATTCCAAACGCATCAGCCACCGCCTTATACGTGATCTTCCCATCCACTATATTCACACCCTCGGCAAGACCAGGATCACGCCGGCATGCCTCCTTCCAACCCAAATCGGCAAGACGCAACGCATACGGAAGCGTCGCATTTGTCAATGCCTGCGTCGAAGTAAACGGCACCGCTCCCGGAATATTGGCTACAGCATAATGCACAATACCATCCACCACGTATGTTGGCGCAGAATGAGTAGTAGGATGCGTAGTCTCAAAACATCCACCCTGATCAACAGCAACATCCACCATGACAGTCCCCGCACGCATAAGACCCAACATATCCTTTGTCACAAGATGCGGAGCCTTCGCGCCCGGAATAAGTACCGAACCGATTACCAAATCCGTGTGTGGAAGCTCCAACTCTATATTATGACGCGATGAATAAAGTGTCTTCACATTCTTCGGCATGACCTCTGCACAATGACGCAACGTATCAAGATTAACATCGGTCAAAGTCACGTCAGCACCAAGACCGGCAGCCATCAACGCAGCATTACGCCCCACAACACCGGCACCAAGAATCAGCACCTTCGCAGGACGTACCCCCGGCACACCCCCTAACAAGATACCTCTTCCACCCTGTGGCTTCTCAAGGAATCTGGCACCCTCCTGCACCGACATACGACCAGCCACCTCACTCATCGGGATAAGCAACGGCAATTTCCCCGCCTTATCCGTAACTGTCTCGTAGGCGATACACACCGATCCACTCTCAAGCATAGCCTCCGTAAGCTCATACTCACTCGCAAAATGGAAATACGTAAACACCACCTGTCCTTTCCTCACAAGACCATACTCCTCACGGATAGGCTCCTTCACCTTTATGATCATATCGGAAACGGCATACACATCCTCAATCTTATCAAGAATGACTGCCCCCGCCGACTTATATTCCTCATCCGAGAATCCGCTACCTTCGCCGGCTGTGTGCTGCACATACACTTCATGACCGTGACGTATAAATTCCTTTACCCCTGCCGGAGTCGCGCCTACACGGTTCTCACTGTTCTTAATCTCTTTGGGAATTCCGATTTTCATAACATACAGTGTTTATTGTGAATAAATACATAGAAAGAACTGACACCCTCAATATTTATGCGACACTATCACATGCCTAAGTCTTACCCTGTAAACCACATGCAAGACACATTAAATATCTTCGGAATAATCGCCCCAAATATACAAAAATTATTTGCGATTTATCACAAAATAACACATGTTATAAAACATCCGCAAACAACATATCTGCACAACACAACATGCCCGCACGCCGTGCCACACAACATAACCTCACAGCACGTTCCGACCCCTGTCAAGAAAGTTTGAACACGATACGCTGCACGCCATCCTGCCAACGTGTGCTCGATATACGGAACACACCTATCTCCGAAGTACTCCTCACATGCAGACCCGCACAAAGGCACTCATCATAATCACCGATACGTACCACCCTCACAAACTCCGATGCATTCTCCGGCAAACGGCTCATATCAAACCTCGACCCAACCTCATCAAGACGGACAAATTCCTCCGTCACCTCCACATCCTCTCGGATCACACCATTCATATAATCCTCAATACCCTTAATCTCCTCAGCCGACAAAGGTTTATCCAGACGATAATCAAGCTTCGTCTTCTTGCGCTCCACATGTCCGCTAAACGCCCGACCGCACCCATATTTCCGGACCATCATCCCATTAAGCAAATGCTCCGCACTATGCATCGGAGGATACTCCTCCTTATTATGCGCATTCAGCACCACTCTCTCATTCAATTCCGTTTTCTCTTCCATACTCAAAAAATTAAAATCAAAAAAATACTCCCAACCCATCCGATCACCATACAATCCATTCATCTAAACCCATCCATCCAAACTATATCAGAATGAAGCCGCCGCATATTCTTTGGCAAGAGAATGTATCCCATCAAGTATTACCCTCTCCCTCTCTTTTGATGGTTTCTTAAAACCATTTATATAATTACGCAACAATGATGCATCAATACCAATCTTTCGAGCAAATTCCGAAATCTTAATCTCCTTATGCATCAAAAAGAATCTCTGAAAAGAGGTAGGTTCCGCATCTTCATAGAAAAAACTCTCAAAACTCACATCCACATCCAGATTTCTCCAATGAAACCCGTCAAGACCAACAGTGTAATCATTACGCTGCTCACTTGTTGCATCCATCAATTCCGGATACCAAAGAAGAGACTGACTCCATTCCTTCCCATTCTCATCAATACCATAGATATGGCTCTTGTCAAAATAAATATTCTTAATATCCATAATTCAATCCTCATTCCCACTCTAAAAGGATTCTGGCATAATCTTAAATTTTAATCACGCAAAAATAGGTATTATTTTTAATACCCACAACATTAACAAAATTCATTCGACAAAATATAGGAATTTTTGAGAAAACTAACATCTTGAATATCCGATTGCGTCCACACTGCGTTTGCAATTCAACTGGACTCAATATAAACTTCTTATATCCATGATATAGACTCCATCATAATTGAAAAGACAGATAAAATTTACAAAAGTATAGTATTTTAACCCTTCGGAATAAATTTAGACAACTTCGATAGCCACAATTCATTAAGTTCTCAAAATTTCTTATTACCTTTGTAACTAAGAATAGCCATCTTAATTCTTAATATTCCAACGATGACACAAGCAGAATATAATTCATATCGGTTTGACAGTCAGAATGACCCATCTGATGAACAGTTAGGACAACTCATGGAAAATGCCGCAAAGAAAGTACGTGAAACAAATCGTGAGTCAGATGTAAAATTTTATCAGGAGCTTAGACGCGCAAGCGACGAAGCAAAAAGCCGCACCTCTAAATCTAAGAATCCATGAGAAAAAAGGTCATGCACAAAATATATTGCCGAAAACATGAAATTAGAATTTCCACATATAGATTCAGCATATAGATTCAAAAGATTAGAAAGATTTTTATTCAAATGATATAATCTTTAAAATTCTTTTAAATCTATATGTATAAAATTCAGCACATAGATTCGAACGATTTTATTCAAAAACAATAATCTTTAAAATCTTTTAAATCTATATGCAAAATTACGATTTAGGATACAATAAGGAATTTCTATCTTTTTCAAAAAAGTGAGACAGTGTCTCACTTTTTTGACATGGAGCCATTATTTTGAACTTCTGAAGTGCGAGGATGAGATGGAATATGCTCTTGAAGGTATCACTTGCCAACTCTTTGTTGCCAGTTATTAGCTATATTTGCCAAGGCAAAAAGAGTTGTAAGAGCAGTTGGACAAAGTTCTAATAAAAACAAGCGAACAGAATATTTAAAAATGTATATTATGGCAATACCGATAAATGTTGAAGACCTACTGATGCAGAGGAAGGAGGAATCTAACCGGATTGAATTTAAGAAGGGTTGGAATCTGGATAAGATATATCGATCAATTTGTGCGTTTGCCAACAATTTTGACAATATCGGTGGCGGCTATATCCTTGTCGGTGTTGAGCCGCAGTATTATAATTTTAAATGAATGGAACTATGACTGATAGGAATGACATTATGGCGAGTATGCCGGCGGCGGATTACGAGACGCTGGTTGGACGAATTGATAACCTATGGAGTACGGCGAGGAACCGTGCTGTGGAGGCTGTCAATACTGAATTGCTTGACGCCAATTGGAAAACAGGACAATATATTGTTGAATTTGAGCAACAAGGTAAAATACGTGCCGAGTATGGCACACAACTCATAAACCGTTTGGCAAAAGATTTGACTGCCCGTAGAGGAAAGGGATTCAGCCGATCGAATCTAATATATATGAGAAAGTTCTACCTCTGTTTCCCAAAAAGTGTGACAGTGTCACACCTTTTGACATGGAGCCACTATTATGAACTTCTGAAGTGTGAGGATGAAATGGAGATGCAGTTCTATTATAAAGAAGCTCTTAATCAGAAGTGGAAAGTTCGGGAATTGCGCCGTCAGATTAAGTCTTCGCTTTTTCACCGTCTTGCGCTGAGTACGGATAAAGCGGGTGTGTTGGCTCTTGCCAGACAGGGACATCCTATATTGACTGCGGATGATATTATCCATGACCCGTATGTATTGGAATTCACAGGACTGCCGCAGAAGAAACGTTATAAGGAGAATGATTTGGAAAAGGCTCTCAAAGACAACATGGAGAAGTTTCTGCTGGAGCTTGGGCGCGGATTCGCTTTCATCGGTCGCCAATACGTGATGCCTATCGGTGGACGGCAATTCAAGGTAGATTTGGTGTTTTACCACGCCATATTAAAATGTTACGTTTTGATTGACCTCAAACGGAATGAAATATCACATGGTGACATCGGGCAGATGAATCTATATTTGAATTACTTTAAGAATGAGGTATGTATGCCCGACGACAACCCGCCAATCGGCATTGTACTTGGAGCCAAACGTGATGAAGTGTTGATGGAATATGCTCTTGAAGGAATCACCAACCAACTTTTTGTTGCCCGTTATCAGCTCTACCTGCCAAGGAAAGAGGAGTTGCAAGCCCAATTAGACAAAGTGCTAAATGATAATGCATAATTCTTTCGCTTATTCATTGCTTTTGCAAATTTTTGACTAACTTTGCATTGTCATGATAAAATTGCCCTTTCTACATATATCCCTGCTGGCTCTGGCGACTGTCCCTTTGGCATGCGGCTCCAACAAAGCTGCATCCGGAGAAACGGATGGCAACGTGCCCGACACACTGCACGCTGCCACACTCTATGGACCCACTTCATATTTCTCCTATCGTGGTCAGACAATGGGCTTCGACTATGAGAACGTGAAACGCTTTGCCGAGGATGAGAACCTTGTGCTTGACCTTAAAGTGGCTCCTTCACTAAATGCCCTACTGAAGATGCTCGAAAACGGGGAAATTGAACTCGCGGCGTATCCAATACCGATAATAGAGGAATATAATAAGGTGGTCAGACATTGCGGTTACAAGGAAATCACATGGCAGGTGCTCGTACAGCCCCACAACAAGGAGAGGATATCCGACGTAACCGGTCTTGTGGGGAAGGACGTATATGTGGAAAGCGACTCAAAGTATTATTACAGACTGAAAAATCTTGATCAGGAACTTGGTGGCGGAATAAACATCGTCACCATTACAAAGGATTCCCTCATCACCGAAGACCTGATCCGGATGGTGGATCGCGGAGAGATTCCATTGACAGTAGTTGATTCCGACATAGCTGAACTCAACAAGTCATACTATCCACGTCTTGACATTGGCATGAAGATAAGTCTCGACCAATTCTCCTCATGGGCAGTAAGAAATGATCTTGATTCACTCGCATCCAAAATCAATAATTGGGAGAAGAGACACGATAATTCCCAAATGCTCAGGGAGATCTATAAGAAATACTTCGAGATAAGCAAGTCTTCCGCCCCATACGAAAATCCTGTTGAAGCTCTCGGCGTAAAGATCAAGAAAGGAAAACGCATATCAAATTACGATGCAACCTTTCGTCGACACGCAAAGATCCCGGGCTACGACTGGCGTCTTTTGGCTTCGATTGGCTTCAACGAATCAAGTTTCAACAACGACACAGTGTCATGGGCTGGTGCAAAAGGACTGATGCAGCTTATGCCAGCCACGGCAAAGACCGTCGGCGTTGAGCCGGAGGAGCTTGTAAATCCCGAACGCTGCATCTTCGCCGCCGCTTCTCTCCTTAAGAAGCTTGATCTCGCTCTGGCAGAAAAAGTGCCTGATCCCGACGAGCGTCAGCGTTTCGTAGTGGCTGCATACAATTGTGGACTCGGACATATCTATGATGCCATTGCTCTCGCCGAGAAATATGGACTCGACAGCAAGCGATGGATCGGCAACGTAAGTGAAGCCGCACTAATGAAGTCAAGACCAAAATATTATAACGACAAGGTTGTGAAAAACGGTTACTTCCGCGGACGCGAGACAGTAGACTTCGTTGACAAAGTGTTCAGCGTGTACGACTTTTTTATCAAGCATACACAATGAACTTCCACCCTCCTTTTGTTGTTACACTTTAAACCATAAACTATAAACATTAAACCATAAACCAACATTCCGCATAAATGAAAAAGAACTATGTCTATGTCGGCGCAATCCTGATGCTCGCTGCCACTCTCCCACTCCAATCATGTATCGGCAGCTTCTCTCTGACAAATAAGGTGCTTTCCTGGAATAATCAGGTAGGTTCAAAATTTGTGAACGAACTCGTGTTCTTTGCGTTCTGGATTCTTCCCGTATATGAAGTGACCTCTGTGGCAGATCTGCTAATTCTCAACTCAATAGAGTTCTGGAGCGGCAATAATCCGGTGGAAGCATCTACAAAGGTGATCGATACAGACCAAGGCAGATATTACATAGCATGTGATGGCAAAGGATATGACATCACAGCTCCTAACGGCGACAAGGTGCGTCTGGATTTCGAGGCAGATTCCCAGACATGGTCAGTAGGAGTCAATGATGAGGAAACAATCCCGTTCATGACCATGATTGATGATTCCCACGTCAAGATGATCACTCCGCAAGGTGATTTCCGCGCCATACCGCTCTCCGAGCAGGGTGTCATGGCTTACTCCTCTATGACACAAGGCACCACACTCTGCATGAAATAATATCGGAAAAACAGTCGCCTGCGCAATATCATAAAAGTGCGGCACGTTTCTTAACTAAAAATAATTTGAAAATTTTTAATCTCCGGTTAATCCATTTTCAAGTTTAATTGTTAGATAAAGAGAAGCAACATTATTCTTCCGCTTGCTTCTTTACCGAATTAACTAAATAACAAAAATATAAATCAAACAAGCATTATTAAAAATGAAAGCACTCCACTTAATAAGCGCAGTTATCGGCGGAGCAATCGCCGGCGCGGCTGTAGGTCTCCTCGTAGCTCCTGAAAAAGGTGACGACACTCGTAAGAAAATCCTCAACCTTCTGAAAGAGAAGGGCATCAATCTCAAGAAATCAAAACTTGAGGAACTTGCTGATGAGATTGAAGATCAGATCGAACAGGCCCTCTGATTTAATAATCCCAAATAATCTTTCTTATCTGTAATCAACGAATCTTTGTAAGTATGAAATCTCTTAATATCCTTTATGCTTTCCTTGGAGGCGCAATCGTAGGATGCGGTGCAGCTCTCCTTCTTGCTCCTGAGAAAGGTGCTGATGTTCGCTCAAAAATATGCGATATTCTGAAAAGAAAAGGCATCAAGATCAGCGATGATGAGGTTGACGCTCTCGTTGCGGAGCTTGCTAAAACTGAAGAGTAACATTTCTTTTAAACAATATAGAGAAAGGAGGGAGTGGTTCCACTCCCTCCTTTTTTAAGATTACTAAAAGCACACCTAACCTTTTTCTGATGAAAACAAAAATTACTGATGAAATAAAGGAGCTTTTATCTCAAAGCGTAAATTGGGCTAAACTTGAAGTGGAGTATTTCAAACTGACGGCTGCTGAAAAAATCATAATACTTCTCAGCACCCTTATAGTCGGTGGAATATGCATGGTGCTTCTTCTCCCGCTTTTCATGATGCTCCTTATGGCGTTGGCAGGCGTCTTCAAGCTTTTCCTGTCGCCACCTCTCGCCTACCTTGCTGTCAGCGGAATCGTTGCCATAATGATTCTCCTGATATTTATCTTCAGGAAACAACTTGTCATCACTCCTGTAGCAAAGTTTATAACCCGTCTCTTTCTTGAGAAGGATCACCAGAAAAAATCTTAATTATTGCTGATATGAATGAGATTGCGAAAAACCAGCCTACTGCAAAAGAGATCACGCAGCCTAAATCATCCTTCAAGGGTTATTCTCTTGAAGAAATAAGATACCAGCGTGCTCTGGTGGCTCTTCAGAAAGAGTTCTGCAAGACTAAGATCACCCGCAGCCTATCAAATCTGCAAAAGAATAATCCTTTGTCGCCAAATGCTTCGCCCGCAGCAGGATTGCCGGGTAAATTCGGAGCCATTACAGGAAAGTTCCTGAAAGGATTGAATTATCTTGACTATGCAATGATCGGATTCTCCGTATTCGGATCAGTAAGGAAAGTGATGTCTTTCTTCCGCCGTAAAAAGAAGAAATAGTTAAAATCTGTTAATTAAGGATTGCCTGTTAAACTATTTCGTCTTTCAAGCGTCTATTAAGTATATAAGGTAATTGTCGCCGACATTGCCAAGAAAAATAATAAAACAATGCTATCGCGACAAAACGGAGCTGGGTCGAGGCCTTCGCTCCGTTTTTCTTTAAATTCTCCCGCCGTCTCAATGGAATACGAAATTGTCAATAATTTTTTTGATAAAGTTCTTGCATATTACAACCATTCCTATTAACTTTGCGTTATGAAAATAGAGAGGGCAAGAGAGCTCTCATTCCCATACCACATCAAAGTAATATTTGGGAAACTCATCAAACTATTATGAAATACCGAGACAAGCTGTCGTATCAATGGCGGGCCCCCCGCTTTCGGGCGGTGCTCTTCTGAGCGCAGGCGGATTACAAAGATACGATGGCACTCAAATCCTGTCAATCGGAGTTTCATCACAAATCCTTTGATGTGGCTTCATAAAAGTCGATGATTGGGCAAAATGCCTTTTCATCGACTTTCTTTAAATAGGCAGAATATATATCCCCACTCTCCGGCTCTCGGATAAGCACGAAAATCCGACTCTCCTGATTTTCTGAAATCTTTTTGTTAAATCTAATATTTTTTATCTCTATGAAATCTGTAGAAGAATCACTTCTTAAGCGCACAAGCGTCAGACGCTACGAACGCGAGGCAATTCCCGAAGAGACGATGCAATTCATCTTCGATGCCATCCGCAATACACCCACGAGCTACAATGGACAACAGTTCTCCGTCATCGACATCGATGACCAGGCTCTTAAAGAGGAACTGTATGCACTCACGAATCAGAAACAGCTGAAGACCTGCAACCGTCTGTTGATATTCTGTTCCGACTACAATAAGATCACCCGTCTTGCAGAGAAGAAAGGATTTGACGTTCCTCCGTTCACCAATACCATGGACGGAACCATCATCGGCATAATCGATGCCTCGCTCGCCATGATGAGCGCGGTGGTGGCTGCACAGGCAGCCGGGCTCGGAAGCAACTGCGTAGGCTACCTGCGTACTGTTGACCCCGCCAAAGTGGCAGAGCTGCTCCATCTCCCCAAGGGTGTGTTTGTAGTCTGCGGTCTTGCCCTTGGTGTGCCCCGTGAGCAACCCGACCTGAAACCGAAGCAACCCAACGAGACTGTATTCTTCAAAAACAGATACTGTGCCGATGAGAATCAACTCGTGGATGACCTTGAAAAATATGACGAGCTTATCAAGCACTATAATGCTACACGTGCCGGAGGCACATCCGATAACGACTGGTGTGACCACATCCTCGGCTACTATCGTCATGCCATGAACTACAAGATTCTTGAATATCTCAAGAATCAAGGCTACGACATCTCCAAGTGATCAAAAAAATTGACACTTCTATAAGAATATCCAAACAAAAAAAGAGGGGTCTGAAAAATTTTTCAGACTCCTCTTTTTGTTTGCTTGAGATAATCTTATTTCACCTTGTCAACGATTGCCTTGAAAGCCTCAGGATTATTCATTGCGAGGTCAGCGAGCACCTTACGGTTGATCTCGATACCTGCCTTGTGGATAAGACCCATCAACTTGCTGTAGGAAAGATCCTCCAGACGAGCGGCAGCGTTGATACGCTGGATCCAGAGAGCGCGGAAGTTGCGTTTTTTCTGCTTACGGTCACGATAAGCGTAAGTAAGACCTTTCTCCCAGGTATTCTTGGCAACTGTCCACACGTTACGACGGCTTCCGTAGTAACCACGGGTGAGTTTCAGTATTTTCTTTCTTTTAGCTCTTGAAGCTACATGATTGACTGATCTTGGCATTTTTGTTCAGTTTTTGAATGTCAGCGGCATTATACATTGCTCTTGCAGTGCTGCGCATTCGGTTAATATAATAAAATGATAAAAATGAAACAAGAAGGCGGAGCAGACCGGATTCTTGTATGGTAATTTTACACGACCGATCAACGGATGTTAAGAAGCTCTCTAATCTGACGCTCGTTTGCACCTGCTACAAGTGCAGTGTGGTCAAGATTTCTTTTACGCTTTTTCGACTTCTTTGTCAAGATGTGGCTGTGGTAAGCGTGTTTTCTTTTGAGTTTCCCTGTCCCGGTGAGCGCGAAGCGCTTCTTGGTCGCGGAATTGGTCTTTACCTTTGGCATTTTGTAAAAATTTAGTTGTTGAAAATTCACCTCGGCACGAAGTGCCTACGGTCTCTATTATTTTATTATTCCTTTGATTCTACTTCTTCTGTAGAAGCAGCGGCTCCATTGGATTCCGGCTGACGGGCAGCCTTATTCTCCTTCCCCTCTTTCTTAGGTGCTACCTTTAGGGGCGAAACCATAATGATCATACGTTTTCCTTCAAGCACGGGCATCATCTCTACCTTGCCATATTCCTCCAGATCGTTAGCGAATCGGAGCAGAAGCACCTCTCCCTGTTCCTTAAACAGGATTGAACGTCCTCGGAAAAATACATAAGCCTTCACTTTTGAGCCCTCCTTCAGGAAGGATATCGCATGCTTCAGCTTGAAGTTGTAGTCATGGTCGTCCGTCTGCGGACCGAAACGGATCTCCTTAACCACCACCTTCGCAGCTTTCTGCTTCTGCTCTTTCTGGCGTTTTTTCTGCTGATAGAGGAATTTCTGATAATCCAGAATTCGGCATACAGGCGGCTCCGCATTAGGCGATATTTCTATCAGGTCGAGCTCCATTTTCTCCGCGAGACGAAGTGCCTTATCTATCGGATAGATACCTTGCTCAACATTATCGCCAACCAGACGCACTTCTCGTGCCCGGATGTGTTCGTTGATTACGTAAGGGTCCTTGCTGTTGCGCTCAGCACCACCACGACGTGGTTTCTGACCTGCGGGCGATGCCCCGGCGGGACGTGGAGGACGCGGTGCGCCTCCGGCGGGCCTGCGAGGACCGGTAAATTGCGTTTTTTTCTCCATTCAGTTGTTGCTTTTTCTTTAGAGCAGCTTAATTTTTTTGTTTATTTTATCATGGATGCGATCTCTGCATTCAATTCGGCTGCAAAGTTAACGATTTTCATCGAACCTTTATCACCTTCGCCCTGTTTTCTTACAGAAATTTCATCATTTTGTGCCTCTTTTTCTCCTACGATAAGCAGATAGGGCACTTTTTTCAATTCATTGTCGCGGATTTTCTTCCCGATCTTCTCATTGCGGTCGTCGACAAATGCACGCACTCCCTCCTCATCAAGCATCTCAACTACCTTGCGGGCGTAGTCGTTGAATTTCTCACTGATGGGAAGCACCACTGCCTGCTCCGGTATCAGCCAGAGAGGAAGTTTGCCTGCCGTGTGCTCAAGAAGCACAGCCACGAAACGCTCCATTGATCCGAATGGCGCACGGTGAATCATCACAGGGCGATGTTTCTGGTTGTCGCTGCCTGTATATTCCAGACCAAAACGCTCCGGAAGGTTATAATCCACCTGAATTGTGCCGAGCTGCCAACGGCGTCCGATAGCATCCTTCACCATGAAGTCAAGTTTCGGACCGTAGAACGCTGCCTCACCCTCAACCTGCTTTGCCTTCAGACCCTTCTCGGCACAAGCCTCGATAATGGCGTTCTCAGCAAGGTGCCAGTTCTCATCGGAGCCTATATATTTCTCCTTATTATTAGGATCACGCAATGAGATCTGTGCCTCATAATTCTTGAAGTCGAGTGCCTTGAAGATATAGAGGATGATATCCATCACTTTCAGGAACTCACCCTTTATCTGGTCTGCCGCACAGAAGATATGAGCGTCATCCTGAGTAAAGCCTCTCACCCTGGTCAAGCCGTGGAGCTCGCCGCTCTGCTCATAACGATATACTGTGCCAAACTCCGCAAGACGCATCGGAAGATCGCGGTAGCTGCGCGGGCTTGACTTGTATATCTCGCAGTGATGAGGGCAGTTCATCGGCTTCAGCATATATTCCTCACCCTCTTCCGGAGTGTGGATAGGCTGGAATGAATCCTTACCATATTTTGCCCAATGTCCGGAAGTGACATACAATGCCTTATTTCCGATATGCGGGGTGATTACCTGAAGATAACCATACTTCTTCTGTATCTTTCTGAGGAACTGCTCAAGCCTGTCGCGGAGCGCGGCACCCTTGGGAAGCCACAAAGGCAGACCCTGTCCCACTGTCGGCGAGAATGTGAAAAGCTCCATCTCCTTGCCGAGCTTACGGTGGTCACGTTTCTTAGCCTCCTCAAGAAGGGTCAGATACTCATCAAGCATCTTCTTCTTAGGGAATGTGATACCATATACGCGCACAAGCTGATTGCGTTTCTCATCACCACGCCAGTATGCTCCGGCAAGAGATAATATCTTGGCAGCCTTAATCGGCGATGTGTTGGCGATATGCGGACCACGGCAAAGGTCGGTGAATGCACCCTGAGTATAGGTGGTGATATGTCCGTCCTCAAGCTCGCTGATAAGCTCGCACTTGTAGGTCTCGCCCCTGTCGCCAAACATTTTGAGGGCATCCTCCTTAGAGATGTCGGCTCTTACTATGTCCTCCTTACGGGCAACAAGCTCCATCATCTTGTCTTCGATCTTCTTGAAGTCGTCTGACGTGATCTTATGCTCTCCCGGATCGATATCGTAATAGAAACCGTTCTCAATAGCCGGACCAATGCCGAACTTCACACCGGGATAAAGCTCCTGCAGTGCCTCTGCAAGAAGATGGGCAGACGAATGCCAAAACGCATGCTTACCCTCTTCGGAATCCCACTTGAAAAGCTCTATGCTTGCATCCTCAGCAATCGGACGGGATATATCCCAATCCTGCCCGTTGACTTTCGCAGCAAGTACATCTGCTGCAAAACGGGGACTTATGCTTTCTGCTACCTGAAAAGGAGTCACCCCCGATTCATATCCCCTTACGCTTCCATCGGGGAAAGTGATGTTGATCATATTATGATGTATGTTGTTGTTTCTTTATTTTTAACAGACCTTAATGCCGACCTGTTTTATTCGCGCAAAATTACTAAAATTTTCCAATATTTCCATCAATTCATCTTAATATTTTTAACGCTACTCATTATTTTAAACATTTTATAGCATGTTTAAGGGAGTTTTAATACCCTTTTTCATCTTCTTCTGCTATTTCTTCTCTTTTTTTGTTAATTTTGCATCTTGTTATGAAGATTCCCGCATTCAAAATATTCCGCTTACGGCGCCGAGCCCTCATCGGGCTCGGGCTGGCAGCATCTTTTTCTCCGCTATTCGCCCAGGTAAATGCCGAGCAGGTGCTGACTATCGGACGAAACGTATTGTCGATGGAAGACTATATGCTCTCCATACAATATTTCAATCAGGCAATAAAAGCCAAACCCTATCTTCCCGACCCTTACTTTTTCAGAGCTATCGCCAAGCTCAGTCTTGACGACTATCAGGGGGCGGAGGAGGATTGCAATAAGGCCATCGAGCTCAACAAATTCAAGACAGAGGCATATAAAGTGAGAGGATTCGCTCGCCAATGCCTGGGAAAGGAGGAAGCGGCCATCGACGATTACGACATCGGATTGTCGCACAACCCTGTCGACCGGAATTTTCTTTTCTACAAGGCTGTCGCACAGACTGAGCTGAAACGATATGAGGGTGCCGACTCAACATTCTCCACTCTCCTACGTCTTTTTCCGAAATTTGAGGAGGGATGGGCAGCACGTGGCAGGCTAAATCTTGAAAAGGGCGACACCATCGCCGCGCTCAATGACCTTGACGCTGCGCTCAATCTCTCTAAAAGTCTTATAAATCCCTACCTGATAAGGGCATCCATAGAATGGAAGCGAAAGGAATGGGACAAGGCTGCGGAAGACATGGACGCGGCAATAAGATTGCGTCCTGAGGTTGCCGACCTATATGTAAACAGGGCATTCATCAGATATAACTCGGATGATTTCTTCGGAGCCATGAGCGACTACAACTACGCAATCGAGCTTGACCCGAAAAACACCTCCGCGCTCTTCAACCGTGCGCTGCTGCGATATGAAGTGAAAGACCTTGCACGTTCGGAAGCTGACATGACGGCGGTGCTTGAGATTGAGCCTGCTAATTTCCACGCATTATACAACCGTGGTCTTGTACGGCTCGAACAGGACAAAAACCGTGAGGCTCTTGCCGATTTCGAGGCTATCTCAAAAAAATATCCACGCTTCTACCCCGTCTATTATGCCATGGCTGAAGCCCACAGGAATCTCGGCGACATGCGTTCCGCCATGCAGCTTGCATTCCATGCCGATGACCTCGTGAAAAACTACGTGAAGAATCCGGAGAAGAATCCACTTGACCGTCCGGCAATTGCTGCTGCCGAGAGCAACGACCGAAACGATCATGCCGACCATGAAGAATCGGAAATCGAGGTAATGGATAAGTTCAACCGCCTCGTCACTGTGTCGGATGCAGTAGAGACCCAACTCTCCTACAACGAGAAAATTAAGGGACGCGTACAAGATAGGAACGTACAGGTGGAATTGGAGCCTATCTACGCACTCACGCTTTCAGAGACCCCACTCACCCTTAAATCCGTGTCAAACTATTTCCGCGACCTCGACGATCTCAATCAGCAGCACTATATCGCAAAGATGTTTTATCTGAATCCGGGCACTCCGGCTGCCTTCGATGAGAATGACGCCGAACGTCTTTTCAAATATTCCGACGAACTGAAGCAACTCATCGCCTCAGGGAAAGGACGCCCCATCGACAGGCTCGCGCTTGCCGTCACCCTTACAATGCTGAAAAACTATCCTGAGGCAATCGAGAATCTTGATAAGGTTATTGAGATTGACGATAAATTCACCGTTGCTTACATGGCTCGTGCATTTGCAAAGTTGGCTGATGCTCAGGCAAAATCCAAATCCCGGCAAGAGGGTGCAGATGAAAAGAACGACTATCTGCAACGCCGTGCGCTTGCCGCCGCATTGCAAGACGTAATCTCCGACTATGATCGTGCAATAACGCTCAACCCCCGATTGATATTCGCATGGTTCAACAAAGGCAATATCTATTATTCCGCTGGTGATTTCACGTCGGCACTGCAATGTTTCAGCGAGGCGATAAAGACTGACCCGAACTTCGGTGAGGCATATTTCAACCGAGGACTCACCTATCTGCAATCCGGCAACAAGAAACAGGCTTTCGCCGATCTGTCAAAGGCTGGTGAGCTTGGTGTGCTCCCGTCATACAATATCCTCAAGCGCATGCAATAATCTGACTTGCATCCTCAAAAAGGATTCTGTCAACCATACGCATAAAAATACACATAAAAAAAGTCCGCATCATTAATGATACGGACTTTTTTATGCTTGCTGATGCTATGATTACTCGCCAGCCTTTGCTGCTGCACCACGAGCTGCACGAGTCAGCTGTACGGCACATACCACTGCATTCTTAGCATTGATAAGCTCAAGACCCTCATAGTGAAGATCGCCTACTGCCAAGCTCTTGCCAAGACCAAGTGAATCCACGTTTACTACGAGACGCTCAGGAATCTGGTCATAGATAGCTTTCACTTTGAGTTTGCGGAGTGAAAGTGTCAGCTTACCACCGGCTTTAACACCCTCAGCGTGACCTTCGATCTGAACAGGAACCTCCATTACGATAGGTTTCTCAGGACCAACCTCAAGGAAGTCGATGTGAAGAACTGTATCCTTCACCGGCTGGAACTGAATCTCTTTCATCACTGCGATACGCTTGTCGCCATTGATGTCAAGGTCGATTTCGAAAATATCGGGTGAATAGATGAGCTTACGCACATCCTCTGCTTTCACTACGATGTCGGTAGTGATGAGACCACGGTTGTCAGCGATCTCTACAACCTTCTCACCAGCTTTAAGCTCACCTGCATAAGGAAGCTCTACAATTTTACCACCGTTAAGAACTGCGGGGATTTTACCCTCTGCACGCAAAGCCTTTACCGACTTCTTGCCAAGCTCAGTACGAGGCTGAGCGCTCAATTGAAATTTTTTCATTGTTGTTTGTTGTGTTACTCAAAATAAGTTTTTCGCTCCGGACATATCGTCTTCGGGGAGCCGCCACGGGAGCTTTCGCACCGGGCAACAGATTTCCCATCACACGTTTTTGCTCAAAAGCTGGCGCAAAATTACAATTTTTTTTCCATTCCCGCAATACCGGGACAGTCCTACCAACGTTTATAAGCCGAAATTTACATCATTTATTATAATGATTCATTGCAAACGCGGCTCCACTAAGGCAAAATGCCTTAACTGCATCCGCTGCCGTCTTAAGCTTCGCCGGAAGCTCCTTCTTCTCCTCCGGAGGAAATTGTCCGAGCACAAAATCTATCTGACCTCCCTTGGGAAAATTGTTACCCACACCGAATTTCAATCTCGCATAATTCTGTGTACCGAGTTGTTCCGCTATGTTTTTAAGTCCGTTATGTCCGGCATCCGACCCACGTTCCCTGATTCTTATGGCTCCAAACGGAAGCGAAAGGTCATCCACTATCACCAGCAGATTCTCAAGCGGGAGTTTCTCCTTATTCATCCAGAAACGCACAGCCACGCCGCTTAGATTCATAAAAGTGGAGGGTTTCAGCAAAAGCAGTTCACAGTTTTTCACCTTCACCTCTGCCATATCGCCATATCTGCACGACTTGAATCCGATCCCGGCATCATCTGCTATGGTATCGCCTACCATAAAACCCACATTATGGCGTGTGCCCTCATATTCCGGTCCTATGTTTCCAAGACACACTATCAAATATCTCTTCACTACCTCTTTGTTTATTTCCGTCTGCCCGGCATGGGTGTCCCGCCGGAACAGACGTCTTAGTAATTTAATCATCATCTTCGTCATCATCTTCCCAATCAAGGAAAAATGAATCTGCATAACTCTCCTCCTTAAAGCGCGACAACTCGCGGCTATCTCGCTTGGTAGGTCTACCGAGACCTTTCTGACGGTCAACAAAACCCGAGATCTTGGTCATTTCAAGAAGTTCATATTGAGACGGAGAGGTCAGATTCTCCAGATATTCCGGCACAAGTTTCGCCCCCAATCTATTTGGGGGAATCTGAAGCACACGAAACGTATACGTCACCGGCGGTTTCTTCACGTCGACCACATCGCCCGGCTTTATCATCCTTGAAGGCTTGAGCGACACGCCATTTATCGTGACCCTCCCCTTCTTACATGCGTCTGTGGCTATAGTGCGCGTCTTAAACACACGCATACACCATAGCCACTTGTCAATTCGTTCTTCTGCTTTAGGCATATCAATCAATGTATCATTTAAGTTTCGCAAGTTTTCCAACTTGCTTCACTTAAATGGTTTAAGGTTTAATGTTTATGGTTTATGATCATTAAATTTTGTATAATGAAAAGATTCGTG